>DASVRB010000615.1:0-4178 GCA_036388835.1 Thermoanaerobaculia bacterium
CCACCGTCTTGATGCGCTGGCGGCCCGGCGGCAGCTCGTCGATCACTGAGAGCTCCAGATCGCCGTAAATCGCCAGGGCCAGTGACCGCGGGATCGGCGTCGCGGTCATCACCAGAATGTCGGGCAGCTCCCCTTTCGAGAAAAGTTTCTGGCGCTGCTCCACGCCGAAGCGATGCTGCTCGTCGACGATGGCCAGGCCGAGCGATTTGAACTGCACCTTCTCTTCGAGCAGCGCGTGCGTGCCGACCACGAGCTGGATGTAACCGTCGCGGAGGCCGGCGATGAGCGTGCGCCGCTCCCCGGCCGCCATCGAGCCGGTGGCGCGCGCCATCACCAGCGACTGGTCAACTAGTTGACGGATGCGCTGGAAGTGCTGCTCGACCAGGATCTCGGTGGGCGCGAGCAAGGCCACCTGATGACCGTTGCGGATCATCATCACCGCCGCGATCAGCGCCACGATCGTCTTCCCGCTGCCGACGTCGCCCTGCAGCAGCCGATACATCGGCGTGTCGGAGCGGAGGTCGTCCGCGATCTCGCGCAGCACACGTTTCTGTGCACCCGTGAGCTTGAATGGAAGGATCCGTTTGACCTCTTCGCGGATGGCATCGTCCACCGAAATCGTGCGCGACTTCTTCCGGGTCTCCTCGTTCGACCGCCGCACGCGCAGCGCTAGTTGGAAAGTGAAGAACTCCTGCAGGATCACTCGCAGATGCGCCGCCGAGCGCTGACGGAGAAACTCCTCGGACAGCTCTTCAGGCTGGTGGAGGGTGCGGATGGCGGTCGGCAGGTCGATGACCCCGAGCGCTTCCCGCAACTCCGGCGGCAGCGGATCTTCGAGCTGCGGCAGCGTCTCGAGCGCGGCCTCGACGATCTTCCGCAGCGCCTTGACCGGGATGTTCCCGACCTTGGAGTAGATGGCGACGATCGCCCCCTCTTCCTCCTCGTTCCCTTCGAACTTTTCCCAGTCGGGGCTCTCGATGGTCAGCGCGCGATTGCCGCCGGCGCGCGGCGCGCCGTACACCGAGAGGCGATCGCCCTGCTTGATCTGGTCGGCCAGAAAGCCCTGGTTGAACCAGATCAGCTTCACCGAGCCGGTACCGTCGTCGAGGATCGCTTCGAAGAGGCGCATCCGCTTCACCGGCGAGACACGCGCATGCGCGGAGACGATGCGCCCCCGCAGCAGGACCGGTATGTCGAGCGAGCGCCCGAGATCCGCAATCCGCGCCGGATGGCGCCGGTCCTCGTAGCGAAAGGGGAAAAAGTAGAGCAGGTCGCGAACCGTGGTGACGCCCGCGCTACGCAGCAATTCGGCCCGTCCGGTGCCGACGCCTTTGACGAACTGGATCTCGGTGTCGGGTGTCAGTGGCGGCACGGTTTGAATTGTGCGGGATCGTTGATTGCTGAACGCGGTTGTCTACCAGAAGTAGTTATCGGTTGTCGGTTGTCTGCATGCATTTCTACACGGGGAGGTGCAGATCACAGACAACCGAGAACTGACAACGGCGCCAGCCGTCAATCGAACACCGTCTTCATCGCGATCAGCCCGATCTTCAGCAGGTCGCCGTTGTGGATGGTCACGGGGACGCCGGTGGGGATGCGCTGGTCGTTGACGTAGGTGCCGTTCACGGTCCCGACTTCTTCGAGGACGTGATAGTCGGCGCCGGTGCGGATGATCTTGGCGTGGCGACGGGAGACGGAGCGATTGGTGTCGACCGGGGTGAGGTCGACGTCCGGGAGAATGCCGGTGACCGGGTCGGCGCGGCCGATGGTGGTCTCGTCGCCGTTGCTGAAGAAGAAGGCGGTGCCGGTAGCGACGTCGACGAGGCGGTGGCGGGTGGCCTTGTCGGCCGGCGCGACCACGGTGGCGTCCATGGCCACGTGATCGACATCGACTTCGCGGCCGACGAGTTTCTCGAGGAGGGTGTTCGCTTCGCGCAGGCGCTTGGAGTACTTGCGGATGATGCGCACCGCGACTTCGGGATTCTTGCGGAGCATCTCGTCGAACCGCGAGCCGTTGATGGCAACGACCCGCACCTCGGATACCGCCACGGCGTCGGCAGTGCGGGGCATCGCCTCGAGCACGGCCATCTCGCCGAAGAAGTCGCCTTTCTCCAGTCTGGAGAGAACGTGCGACTCGCCGCCGATGTGCTTGACGATCTCGACGACGCCGTCCTGGATGATGAACATCTCCGTGCCGAGGTCGCCCTGGGAGAAGATCTTGTCGCCGGTCGTGAAGGCGAGCTGAGCATCTTTGAGCGGGTCGCGCGTCGAGCCGCCTCCCGTCGTTTTGAAGACGGCCTTCATCCCTCTGCTGACCTCATCGCTCATATGACGACCGCTGGCTCCGTGACGGTGAACGCGCGGTCGCGGGTCGCCAGGCGAACCGTTCTGCCGACCGGCATCAGTAGATTGTTTCCGTGATGACCGATGGGGAGGTTGTGCACGACTGGGATCTGCAGCGGCTCGAAGAAATCGCGAAGAAACTCGAGCATTTCTGCCTCGTTTCCGCAATCTTTCAATGTGCCGATGAGAACGCCCCGGACCGCGGGCATTCTGCCAGACAGCCGTAAGTGGGTCAACATTCGGTCGAGGCGATAAATCGGCTCGTCGACGTCTTCCCAGAACCAGATTCCGCCGTCCACCCAGAAGTCGTACGGCGTTCCAATCAGGGCGGTCGTCAGCGCGAGGCATCCTCCGAAAAGCACCCCCTCGGCCTCCCCTTCACAAATGACGTCGTCGCGGTCGAACTCACGCGTCAACGGCGTCGCTCCGGAGAGCATCGACCAGAGCCACTGGTCGATGTCGCGGGAAAGGCCGTTGCGAAAATCGAGATTGATCATCGGGCCGTGGAACGTGGCCACGCCGACTTCTTTCGCGATGGCCTGATGGAGCGCGGTGATGTCGCTGAAGCCGACCAGCGGACGGGGATTGGCGGCGAACGCCTCGTAGTCGATCCGGTCGAGGATGCGCATGGCGCCGTAGCCACCGCGAGCAAAGAAGAACGCGTCGTACTCCGGCGAGCGGAACGCGCGATTGAGCTCCTCGACGCGCTGCTCATCGGAGCCCGCGAGATAGCCGCGGTACCGCGTGTCGATGTTCGAAGCGATGGTGACGCGATGCCCCCGCGCCTCCAGCGCCCGAGCCCCCTCTTCAATGCGCGCCCGCTCGGACGGACCGGAGGCGGCGAGGATGGCGATGTGGGCGTTGTCGGGGAGTGCGCGGGGCGGAGTGAGCATGCGCGCGTGATGGTAGCGGGAGGGCGGCGCTGGGGCTACTGCGGAATTGAAAATGGAAAATTGAAAATGAAAAATCGGAGCGTGGACAGGCGGGTCTCGCCGTCCGATTTTTCAATTTTCAATTTCCAATTTTCAATTCGCCGCCGCGAGGCGCCTACGTTCACCGACGACCGGAGCGCGGCGAAAAAGCGTGAAGCGGACCTGTAAGCCGAATTTTGTCCCCTCTTGCGAGGGTGAGGATCATTCGTCTGCCGCTCGCGTTACCGCGGCGGTCAAGCAACCTACCCGGACACTCGAACGGACACGGGCGGGTCCATTGTGTCCCTATTTGGTCTTGCTCCGCAGGGGGTTTGCCATGCCGTCGACAGTTGCCTGCGACGCGGTGCGCTCTTACCGCACCGTTTCACCCTTACCTCGTCCGTCTTGCGACGGCCGGTCGGCGGTTTGTTTTCTGTTGCACTTTCCGTCGCGTTTCCGCGCCTGGCCGTTAGCCAGCCTGCTGCCCGTGAGAGTTCGGACTTTCCTCGGTTTTCGACTGCAACCGCGATCCTCCGGTCCGCTCCACGCAGCCACCCATAACAGCAATCCCGCGCGGAAATTCTGCGCGCTAAATTGCTGCTGTTTTAATGACTTACAAACAATGTCGGCGTGCCGACATGATTAATTCTCCGGGGAAAAGGTGCCGAGAGGTTGTGACGGCATGCCTGTGGCCCAGGCGAACCACCGCAGACAACCGATCACCGACAACCGACAACACAAGCGCCGCGAGCCTCAGAATTTGGTGCGATTGCGATCGTCCGCAAAGTACGCGCTCCAGTCGTCGGACGGGTCGCTCTCGCCGCTCGCCGCCGCCTCCATCTCCCGGATCAGCACCGCGGGGGCGACGATCTCGACCTGCCTCCGCTGCACGCGTGCGGCGAGGCCGCGGTCGGAGGTGACGAC
>DASVRB010000616.1:0-6386 GCA_036388835.1 Thermoanaerobaculia bacterium
GAGGAAGTCTCCATCGGAGCGTCGACGGCGGTGTCGCTCAGCACATCGGCCGCCGCTTCGAGATCTTCAGCGTGAACCAGCACCTTCACGCCGCCGACCGCCTGTGAGTACAGCCACTGCACGCTGACGACGTGCTCGTCGGCGAGGTACGCGTCGATCTCTGCAGCGTCGAGTGCAGAGCGAGCTGCCTCAGCCTCGCCGACTGTCGTGAATCGCGCCACCATCACCAGGGTCATGACCCCAGCATCGCACATGGGCCTGACGCGTCCTGTGGAGCGGCGGGCTTCAGCCCGCCGAGCATCGACGGTCGGCGGGCTGAAGCCCGCTGCTCCACCAGTCACCGCGCAGATCGATACGCGGCCGGTGTGATCCCGAAGTGCCGTTTGAAGAGTGTCGTGAACGACGGCACGCTGGAGAAGCCGACTTCCGTACAGATGTCGACCACCGGACGTGCGGTCGTGCGCAGCAATTCGGCGGCGCGGCGGAGTCGGACGTTCGTCGCGTATTGGTGCGGGGTCGCGCCGAACAGCGACTGGAACGTGCGCAGGAGATGGTTCGGCGACAGCTCGGCGACGCCGGCGATCTCGGCGAGCGGAAGGTCGTCATACGCGTGCGCACGAATGAAGTCGCGTGCGCGGTGAAGGCGGCGATGCAGCTCCACTCGCGTGGCGGCACGTGCGGCCGGCACGCGCGCGATCTCGGAGACGACGTCCTCTCTCAATCCGACCATCGCCATCGCGATCGCATCGAGGCGCATGAACAGAGTTTCGACGTCAGCCTGCGCCTGCACCGTTTCACGCAGGTGCGCCAGTAACGGCAGAAGCGCGCCGTTGTTCTCGTACGTGCGGCTGTGCCATTCGAGTGCATGCGGCGCCGGCGATATCGATCGATCGAGCAGCTGGTCGAGCGGTGTGGTTGCGGCGCGCCACAGATCCTCGACATAACCACGCTCGAAGAAGATGCAGAACGACTCCGCGCGATCGACGCCGTCGACGGAAACGCTGTACGGCTCGTCGGCGTTGAGGATGAGCAGCGCCTCGTCGCGCACGAGAAACTCGCCCGCCTCGGTGAGATACCGTGCTTCCCCGCGCGGGAACCACTTCAGCGACAGCGCGCCGGCGCCCGACCATTCATGCGAGCGCGCCGACTGATCGAGGATCCAGTTGCGCTCCCCCATCCGCTGCAACGGTGAACCGGCCGCGCGCGGCGGCAGCCAGACGTTCACGGCGCAACCGCCTGCCGTCGGCGTACGGCGCAACGCAGCAACCGGATGTTCACCCGAACATCGTACCGGCCCGCGCACGACGCACTTATCGAATCGGGCGAATTTGCGGTCGGGTGATTTCGGAGAAGCACGCCGGCGTGACGATCGCGACCATGTGCCGAGGAGGACACATGACCGAACATTCGACACAGTTGCCCCACCATTCCGACTTTACGAGACGCAGTCTCCTCGGCGTGATTGCGGTCGCTTCGGCCGCAACATTGGTCGCGCCGCCCGGTGCCGCGGAGCCGCAGCGCGCCAAACACTGGAGCGATACGCTGTCGGCGATCGAGCCGCGCCTCAAAGAAGTGCGCGATCGGATCGACGAATACCTCTACACGATTGCCGCCGCCGCATCGCAGCTTCCGAACGTTCCACGCGGAGAGTTGCAGCGCGTCGACTGGACCGATCCCGCCGTCTCCTTCGGCATGGCCTTCAAAGGCACGTCGTTCGTGGTCGTCGAATGGGAGCTTGCGCCGAACGCCATCCTCCCTCCTCACAATCATCCGAACGGCAGCGTCTGCACGGTCGGCGTCGAAGGCGAGGCGTTTCTCGAGAACTTCGAGGTCAGCGGCGCCGCGTCCGCGGTCGGCTCCGAGACTCCGTTCACCGTGCGCCGCACCAAGCGCGAAGTGATTGCGCGCGGCCGCGTGAACACGCTCTCGCCGACGCGCGACAACATCCACACCCTGCGCGCCGGCAGCCGCGGGGCGCGCGGCATCGACATCACTTCGATGCACGGCCCGTCGGAGAAGTTCGGATTTCTGAAGCTCAAAGAACGCGCCGGCGGCGAGCTGTTCGAGGCGCGCTGGTTCATGCCCGGCAAGTAGAGCGGAGGCGGCCCGTTTTACGCGGGTTGCTTTTGCTATCCTCCGCCTCCATGGATGACGCACTCTCGACCATCTACACAGCTCACGTCACGGTCAACAAACTTCGCCACGATGCCGCGTTGAAGGAATCGAAGTTCGACCATGCCGTGATCTTCTCCGGCGCGCTGCATTACCAGTTCGTCGACGACATGCCGTACCCGTTCAAGGTGAACCCGCACTTCAAGATGTGGGCGCCGGTGGTCGACAACCCGAACTGCTTCGTCATCTACACGCCGGGGCTGAAGCCGAAGCTCGTCTATTACCAGCCGGTCGACTACTGGCACAAAGTGGCCGGCACGCCGACCGAGTCGTGGGTGGAGAAGTTCGAGATCGTGATGATCGCGAATCCGGACGACGCGAAGAAGCACATGCCGCGCGGACGGATCGCCTTCATCGGCGAGTGGGACGAGCGCTTCGCGTCGTGGGGCGACATGATCACGCCGAACCCCGAGGCGGTGATGAACAGCCTCCACTTCGACCGGGCGCACAAGACCGAGTACGAAGTTGAATGCATCCGCCGCGCAAATCGGCGCAGTGCGCGCGGCCACATCGCCGCCGAGCGTGCGTTCCGCGAGGGGCTTTCGGAATACGAGATTCATCTCGCCTACCTCGCGGGGGCCGATCACGTCGATGAAGAGCTGCCGTACGGCAACATCATCGCGCTCAATGAAAACGGGGCGACGCTGCACTACTACCATCACACCCGCGAACGCGTCGAAGAGCAGGCGCTTTACTCGTTCCTGATCGACGCCGGTGCGACCTACAACGGCTACGCCTGCGACGTCACCCGCACGTATGCGCGGAAGAAAGGCGAGTTCCAGGACCTCATCGACGCGATGGACGCGATGCAGCTCGAGCTGGTCGCAGCCTGCAGGCCGAACACGAACTACATCGACATCCACCTCGCCGCGCATCAGAAAGTCGCCGACATCCTGGTGCGCTTCGGCTTCGTGCGCGACATCGACGCGGCCGGCGTGGTCGAGAAGAAAATCAGCTCGACGTTTCTCCCGCACGGCGTCGGCCACTACCTCGGACTGCAGGTGCACGACGTCGGCGGCTTCATGGCCGACCGCTCCGGCAGAACGATTCCGAAGCCGGACGGCCATCCCTACCTGCGCCTCACGCGCACCGTCAATCCAGGCCACGTCTTCACCATCGAGCCCGGCCTCTACTTCATCGATTCGCTCCTCGGCGAGCTGCGGCAAAGTGAAAACGCGATGTACATCGACTGGCCGAAGGTCAACGCCTTCCGTCCGTACGGCGGCATCCGCATCGAGGACGACATCGTCATCAACGAGATCGGAAACGAGAACCTGACCCGCGAAGCATTCGCCGATGTTTCCTGATCTCGCCTCGACGCGCGACATCGCGTCGGTGCTCGACGTGCTGTCCGCGATGATCACGCCGGCCGTGTTGATCCTGGCGTCGTCTTCGCTCTTGATCACGACGTCGTCGCGCTCGATCCGCTGCATCGACCGCGTGCGCGAGCGCGCCGCGGAGCTGGAAGCGCTCGGCAAAGGAACGGACGAAGGAACCGAGCGGCAGCGTACGCACCTCTTCGCGCAGCTCGAGATCAACACCCGACGCGCGCGCCTGCTGCAGAAAGCGATGTCGCGCCTCTACATCGGCATCAGCTTCTTCATCGGCACGAGCGTGGCGATCGGAGTCGTGTCGCTGATCCACGTCGACATCGGCTGGTTCCCGCTGATGCTTGGCTTCGTCGGCGCGGGGCTGCTCTTCGCCGCCAGCGTCTACCTCATCTTCGAATCGCGTCTGGCCATGGCCACTACGTACGCGGAGATGGACTACATCGACCGCAATTACATGCACCGGAAGTGAGTGGAGGACAGGCAATCATGCCTGTCCCCGGCAAGTAGGTGGAGGACAGGCAATCATGCCTGTCCCCCATCAACATCATCACGGCGCCGAACGGACAGGCAGGATTGCCTGTCCTCCACCTTCAGCGGCGGCGTGCGAACTGGATGTTCGCGTCGTTGGTTTTGTTATCGGTCGTCGCGCCATAGACGAACGCGCTGCCGCCCAGCACCTCGAGCGTGATGAACGAATTCGCCGGCACCGGCACGCCCGAGAAGTCGGCTGCCGAAGTCTGGATGAAGTAGTTCGCGGGATAGGTACGGACGCGCTGCACGAGCTCCGTCCCCTCGCCGTCCTGCACTTTGATGTTGAGCGTCACTGGCTGAGTGAGCGTGCGCACGCCGATGTTCAACCGGAATTTGGTGATGTCGGGCGGCGCCTGCAGCACCGCCGTCTCACCCGGGTGCAATGCTTCCGAGGGAGAAAACGCTTCCTGTGTGAACCCCGAGGTGCCGGCGGCGCCCTGGTCGTTGTAGACCCGCGCACTGACGATCGGCGGCACATTTCCGATCGTGATCAGGTCGATGCTGCCGACGCCGGTGCGACCGAACAGCGTCACGATGTCGGGATGCGACAGCGTACGAAATCCTTCCAGAAGGAACGGAATTGACGGGTCGTTCGCCGCCGCGGCCTGACCGGCGGGGTGATAGACCAGCCGGCCGGAGAGCGTACTCCCGGAGGTGTTCGTGACCTGCACCGCCGTTCGGAAAAACGAGTTGTTCGCACCGGCCGCCGCACCTGCAACAGGAATGATGCGCGCGAGCACCTCGGGCGTGACACTGGCCATGACACTCATCTCCAGCCCATGAACCTGCCGGAGCGAGGAGAACGATCCCGATTGCAGATCACCATCTGCGGCAAGCAGGATCTGGTCGTACGTCGACCGGGCGAGCGGCGTTCCGCCACAGGGACCGCGCGACTGGCCACGCAACTGCGCGACGCCGATGTAGTCACCGGGGATCACGTCGATGGGCGGGCTGAGCGTGACCGTAGTGAGGTTGCTGACGTTGAACGGTCCTCGTTCGATGATCGTGAACGTATTCAGCCGCTGGTCCGCCGACCGGCGCAGCACCTTGATCTTCGCCGCGTTGCCGCAGTTTCCACTGGTCCAGCGGAAGGTTGCGGTGGTCATCTGTCCCGCCGTTTCCGCCGGATGTGAAAAGTCGATCAGAGTGAACGCAAGCGCCGGATTATCCGACAACATCGTCGTCGTGTGCCGGGACATGGCGTTGCCGATCGTTGGTGTCTGTGCTGACGCGATGGAAACTACAAAACCGCACACGGCTGCTACCGCGAGTCTTCGCCACACGCTCATTGTTTTTTCTCTCTCTCTTGCTGCGGATGAACCGAGTCTAGCGGATTCGGCCGATTGCACGCATTCCGGGAGGTGTGGCAATGTGGCGCTGAAGGACTCGACGGGTGTCATTCCGCGCGTTGGATGCGGAATGACACCAGCGGCACGACACTGCTGCGCTACTGCGTGTTGTAGATCTTCAGATCGCCGATCTTGATCGTGGTGTTGCTGTTGGCGCGGTACGCCTGGATCTCGACGACCACCGTGTCGCCATCCGCGGCCGAGAAGGTGCCGTACGGACGCGCGCAGCTCATATCGCCCTGCGTTCCGTTGTGCGAAAACAGGTGGTGCGACGTCGTGACGTTGTTGTGCGTCACGTACGCCCAGGCATCGATCCAGTTCGCGCTCGAGTTGTTCGGGTCGTCGAAGTCGACGTAAGCCCCACCTTCCCAGGTGCTGTAGACCTGATCGGCCGTGAACGTGTAGCGCACGAACGCGGACGCCTGCAGCGCCACCACATTCGCTGCATAGCTGTAGCACGAGAGAGTGCCCGAACTGACGTTGCTGGTCGTCTGACACGACGGATCGGGCGACCAGTCATACCAGTACCGTCCGCCCGCCTCGTACGGTCCACTCTGCGCACTCGGGCAGGTCGCGTACACATTCGGAACTGCAAGACCCAGAACGAAAAGTGCTACTGCGAATCTCT
Source organism: Thermoanaerobaculia bacterium (assembly GCA_036388835.1). Classification (GTDB taxonomy): domain Bacteria; phylum Acidobacteriota; class Thermoanaerobaculia; order Gp7-AA8; family Gp7-AA8; genus QHVT01. The sequence goes on from DASVRB010000616.1 coordinate 6,012, forward strand.
TCATGTTGTTGCCCTCCGCGAACGAATGTACGCGGCGGGTGGAACTCCATCTAGGGACACTTATTGACGTCTCATTCGCTCGCGAATGAGACGCAGCGACTCGTCGAGCAACGCGCGGTGCTCCGGCTTGTTCGTCCAGGTCGAGCGTCCCGACGGATGCGGCAGCACGATCATTTCGCACGTGTGACCGGCGCGTGTGAAGCGATGCACGCGGCCGACCGCGTGCTTGAGCTCAGCGATGCCGAGGAGATTCTTCGAGGCGAGCGTGCCGACGGCGATGATCAGCTCCGGACGCAGCAGCGCGATCTCGCGATCGAGGTGCACGGCGCAGCTCGCGATCTCGTTCGCGTCGGGCACACGGTCGCCGCCTGCTTT
>DASVRB010000617.1:0-22752 GCA_036388835.1 Thermoanaerobaculia bacterium
AAGGGGGTCCTTCGCCGTCTTCGCGGCTCAGGATGACAGCCTGTTCCAACTCGATAATTTTCCGAATCTCCCGCAAAAACCACGGATCGATGAACGACAGCGCGTAGATCTCCTCCACCGTCATCCCTGCGCGGAAGGCGTCGCCGACGGCGAAGATGCGCTCGGGTGTCGGTGTGCGCAGGAGCGCGTCGAGTGTTTCGCGGGTGTGGCCGCGCGTCTCGAGGCCGGCCACTCCGATCTCGAGCGACCGCAATCCTTTCTGCAGCGCCTCGGTGAATGTCCGGCCGATGGCCATCGCCTCGCCGACGGACTGCATCGAAAAGCTGAGGAGCTGCGGCGTGTTCGGGAACTTCTCGAACGAGAAGCGCGGGATCTTCACGACCACGTAATCAATGGAGGGCTCGAACGACGCGGGGGTCATCTCGGTGATGTCGTTCGGGATCTCGTCGAGCGTGTAGCCGGCCGCGAGCAGCGCCGCGAATTTTGCGATCGGGAAGCCGGTCGCCTTCGATGCGAGCGCCGAAGAGCGCGAGACGCGCGGATTCATCTCGATGCAGATGCGGCGGCCGGTTTTTGGATGCGTCGCAAACTGAATGTTCGAGCCGCCGGTCTCGACGCCGATCGCGCGGATGATGCGCTTCGCTTCGTCGCGCATCGCCTGGTACTCGTCGTTGGTCAGCGTCTGTTGCGGCGCCACGGTGATCGAGTCGCCGGTGTGCACGCCACATGGATCGAAGTTCTCGATCGAGCAGACGATGATCACGTTGTCGGCGCGGTCGCGCATCACCTCGAGCTCGAACTCTTTCCAGCCCATCACCGACTCTTCGACGAGCACGCGATGGACGGGCGAGAGCTCGAGTCCGCGCTGCACGATCGAGCGGAGCTCTTCGACGTTGTAGGCGATGCCGCCGCCGGAGCCGCCGAGGGTGAAGGAGGGGCGGATCACCAGCGGATAGCCGATGCGCGTCGCGAATTCTTCCGCGTCGTCGACGGCCGCGGCGTACGCCGATTGCGGCACGTCGACGCCGATCGCCTGCATCTTTTCCTTGAAGAGCTGGCGGTCTTCCGCGGTGCGGATCGCGTCGTAATTCGCGCCGATCAGCTCCACGCCGTGGCGTTCCAGTGCGCCGTTCTCGTACAGCGCCATGGCCAGGTTGATGCCGGTCTGGCCGCCGACGGTCGGGAGGATTGCGTCGGGCTTCTCGCGCTCGATGATTCGCTCCAGCGATTCGGGCGTGAGCGGCTCGATGTAGGTGCGGTGCGCGAACTCCGGATCCGTCATGATCGTGGCCGGGTTCGAGTTCACCAGGATGATCCGGTAGCCCTCGTCTTTGAGTGCTTTACAGGCCTGGGTGCCGGAGTAATCGAACTCGACGGCCTGCCCGATGACGATGGGTCCGGACCCGATGATGAGGATGGATTTGAGGTCGGTCCGCTTGGGCACTGCGGCGCATAGTATACGGACGTGCGACGCTTCATCGAATGGGATTCCCTCGAGGTCCGCGTGAACGGCGAACAGATCGCGGCGATGGCTCGCGAGATGGTCGCGAAGGACCCGATGATCGAGCGGCTGGAGCTCCGTTTCACGAACGGATTGCTGCGCGTCGAAGGGGCGGTGCGGAAGTTCATCATCATTCCGTTCACCGTCGACATCACCCATTTCGATGCGCGCGGCACGACCGTCCGCGTCCCCCTCGGCAAGATGACGGCCGGCTCGCTGCCGATCCCGTCGCTGCTCGTCGGACTGGTGCGCCGGCAGTTCCCGGCCGACGTCGGCTTCGAGCCGCCCGCGACGCTGGTGCTTTCGCTGGACCGCTTTTTGCCCCCGTTCGTTGCGGCTGACATCCAGAAGATCTGGATCATCGACGGCGGTCTCGCCGTGACTTTGGGCCGTGGCGGGGCTGATCTCCCGCCGGGAGGTATCGATGGACAACAACTTCAATGATGACGAGCTCGATCCGGAGCTCGACGCAACCATGAATGAGGGCGCGGCGCCGGTGTCGAGCGCGCGCGCGGAACGTTTCTACGACCGGATGCGCACCGCGATCCGCAACTATCTCGAGAAGCGGGGCGCGCTGGCGGGAAAAACGGGCGAGTACCTGCTGCTCGCACCGGACGTTTTCGTGCTGCTCTGGCGGCTCGTGAACGATGCGCGGGTGAACTCGAAGAACAAGATGATGCTCGGGAGCGGGCTCGCGTACTACTTCTTCCCGCTCGACATCATGCCCGAGGGATTCATGGGGCCGGTCGGCTACATCGACGACCTCGTGTTCGGCGTCTACCTGCTCAACAAAATGCTGAGCGACACCGACGTTGCGGTCCTGCGCGAGCACTGGAGCGGCAGCGACGACGTGCTGAACATGATCCGCAACGTGCTGAACGCGGCCGACAACCTGGTCGGGAGCGACATCCTGACCCGGATCAAAAAAGCGATGCGCTGAGGGTGGAGGACAGGCAATCATGCCTGTCCCTCGTGTCCGGCCCAGGTGGAGGACAGGCAATCATGCCTGTCCCTCGTCTCCGGCCCGGGTGGAGGACAGGCAATCATGCCTGTCCTTTTCGTTTGGGGCGCTTTCGGCGGGCTGAAGCCCGCCGCTCCACTCACTGATCGTGTCAGGCCCATCCATTCACCTGCAGGTTCTTTTCACAAATCTCGTGGATTTTTGTGGACAGGAGTGGCTGCTGGTGGTACAAAAGCTCACCCTGGAAGCGGAAAAAGGCTCTACACACCGTGGAACTCAGCGTTTTGATGGGGCACAGCCCCACGAAGATCGACGAAAAAGGTCGGCTGAAAATCCCGGCGGGTTTCCGCAAGATCATTGAAGAACGTTATGGCGCCGACTGCTTCATCACCTCGATGGACGGCGAGCGGGCCCTGGTATACCCGCTGCCGGTCTGGTTCGAGTTCCAGTCGCGTCTCGCGAAAGTGCCGTCGACGTCGATGGCCAAAGCGAAGCTGCTCGAGCGGGTGAACTACTTCGGGCAGGTCTCCGCGCTCGACGCTCAGGGCCGCGTGCTCGTCCCGCAGGTGCTGCGCGACGTGGCCGGCATCAGCGACGACGTGGTGGTGCTCGGCAGCCAGGATCACCTGATCGTCTGGAACGAGCAGCGGATCCAGAAGCGGCTCTCCGAGCAGCCTCTGACCTCGGATGATTTCAAGGAGCTCGAGTTACATGGCGTCTGACGCATGCGACACGAGCCTGTTCTTTTAGAAGAGATCCTCGAGTACCTCGAGCCCAACCGTACCGACGGAATCCTCGTCGACGCCACGGTCGGTCTCGGCGGACATACGGAAGCGCTGCTGGAGCGCCATCCGGACATCCGCCTGATCGCAATCGATCGCGATCCGAAAGCACTCGAACGGTCACGGGAGCGGCTGAGCCGCTTCAGCGACCGGGTGACGTTCGTCAACGGCCGTCACGAATCGCTCATTGACATCCTGAAGCAGTTGCAAGTCGATCAGGTCAGCGGCCTTCTCGCCGACCTCGGCGTTTCTTCGATGCAGCTCGACGATGCGGAGCGCGGTTTCTCGTTCCGTTTCGAAGGGCCGCTCGACATGCGCATGGGGGCGGAGGAGCGGAGCGCGGCGGACCTCGTCAACACGCTCGACGAATTCGAGCTCGTGCGGATCATCCGCGACTACGGCGAGGAGCCGATGGCGCGGCGGATCGCGAGAGCGATCGTCGCGGCGCGCGACGAGGCGCCGATCGAGACGACCTCGCGGCTCGCGGAAGTGATCCGCAGCGTGAAGAAGGCGCGGTTCAACGAGATCGATCCTTCCACGCTCACGTTCCAGGCATTGCGCATCGCCACGAACGAGGAGCTGGTCGGACTCGACAAGTTCGCCGACGACGCGGTGAGCGTGCTCGAGCGAGGCGCGCGCGTGGCCATCATCTCGTTCCACTCGCTCGAGGATCGGATCATCAAACGAGCGTTCCGCAGACTCGCCGGCGAGTGCACCTGCCCGCCGAACATGCCGGTCTGCGGGTGCGGTGCGAAGTCGCTGATCGACGTGCTGACCGGACGTCCGGTGACTGCTTCAGAAGAGGAAGAACGTCGCAATCCGCGGGCGCGGAGCGCGAAGCTGAGAGTGGCGGAGAGAGTGTGAATCTGTTGCTGGTTGTTGGTTGCTGGTTGCTTGTGAGCTCGATGAATCGCAAGCAACCAGCAACCAGGAACTAGCAACAAGTTGCTCGGAGCCTTCGAGCAAGGGTGAAGGTTGGGGAAGGGTCGGGTGTGTGTGCGGTAGGTGAGCTCGGGAGGGGTGGAGCGTGGGGCGTGGGTGTGTGTGGATGGCTCGTCGCATCGTGCTTGTAGGCAGATCTTCACCCTTGTTCGTCGGCTCCGCGCGTGGTGCTGGAAGGCGCCCGTCGAAGCAATGTCTCGTCTCCGGTCATGTACGCACAGAAGAAACCGATCGACAACACGCACATCGTTCGCGAGAAGGATCGCCAGCGAAACCGTGAGCTCCTGGCCGTCCTGTTCCTCGGCGTGCCGATCGGCCTTTTCCTGCTGCTGTTCACGTGGCAGAACCTCGAAGTGATCCGCCTCGGCTCCGAGGCGACGAGACTGCAGAAACAACTCAAAGAGACAGAGGCGATTCATAAACAGCTCGAATCCGAGCTCGATCGGCTGACCTCCTTCTCTACAGTCGAAGAACAGGCTGCAGCGCTCGGATTCGCGGCCGCCGATCCGAAAACCATCGTGATGGTCGAGCGCGCGAAAGCGGGTGGAACGTCAACGTCCGCTGTCGCGACGACCAGTGGAGCGGCGGCCGCTCCGGCCGCCGTCGTTCTCGCGCAAGATCCGGTGGCCGAAGCGGCCACCGCTCCGCATGCGCCGTCGTCCGCGCCGCAAGCTCCGGCTGGGGGGCGCTGACATGGCGCTCTCGCACAAACGCCTCCTGCAGATGTTCGCGCTGCTCGCCGCGTGGGGCGTGATCGTGGTGATCCGCCTCGGGCAGGTGCAGCTTGTGCGGCACGATCATTACGTTGCGCGTGCGCAGAAGCAGCAGGAGTCGACGCTCGCCCTGAATCCGGTACGCGGCTCCATCCTCGACGCCAAAGGGCGTGTGCTTGCCGAGAGCATCGCCGCCGAGTCGATCTACGCCGACCCGCAGGCCATCACCGACCGCCGCGCCACCGCCAAAAAACTGGCCGCGATCAAAGGCATCGGCATGAGCGCGCGCGAGCTCGAAGCGAAGCTGCGCGGCAAAAGCAGCTTCGCCTGGATCGCGCGGCAACTCCCGCTCGAAGTCACTGCGGAAGTGCGGAAACTCGCCCTTCCCGGCATCTACTTCATCGAAGCGCATCGCCGCGCCTATCCTCGCACCACCCTCGCCGCGAACGTCGTCGGCTACGTCGGACTCGATGGCGACGGCCTCGGCGGCGTGGAGCATTCGTTCGACGAGCACGTTCGCGGCACGCCGGGAAAAGTCACGCTGCTGCGCGACGCGCGGCGCGGCGCATATCTGGTCGGCGGCGACGGTGCGAACCGGCCGCGCGACGGACACCACGTCGTCCTCACCATCGACTCCGTCGTGCAGTTCATCGCCGAGCGCGCGCTGCAGAACGCCGTCGAGCAGTACCGCGCCAGCGGCGGCTCGGTGCTGGTGATGGACCCGACTGACGGCTCGATCCTGGCGATGGCCTCGGCGCCGACGTTCGATCCGAACCATTTCCGCGAGTTCAGCGCCGTCGCCTGGCGCAACCGCAACGTGCAGGACCTTTACGAGCCGGGCTCCACCTTCAAGATCGTCACCGCCGCGGCCGGACTGGAAGAGCACCTCGTCACGCCGTCGCAGATGATCGACTGCGGCAACGGCGCGATCACGATCCAGAACATCACCATCAACGAGCACGACGGTCATCGCTACGGGATGCTCTCGTTCGAAGACGTGATCGTGAACTCGTCGAACGTCGGCACGGTCCGCGTCGGCCTGGCCCTCGGGCAGCAGCGTTTCTACGACTGGATTCGCCGCTTCGGCTTCGGCGAGCGCGCCGGCCTGCCGCTGCCGGGCGAATCGTCCGGACTGCTGCGCAAGGCGGAGAAGTGGACCCCGGTCTCGCCGGCCAGCATCTCCATCGGTCAGGAGATCGGCGTCACGCCGCTGCAGATCGTGCGCGCGGTCGGCGCGGTTGCGACCGGCGGCATGCTGGTCGAGCCGCGCATCGTGAAGCGGGTCGTCGACGATGAAGGCAACACCGTGCACGAGCCGCGGGTGCAGGCGCCGCGTCGGGTGATGTCGGAAAAGACCGCTGCCGTCCTGAATGAAATCCTGAAATCCGTCGTCTCCCGCGGCACCGGCGAAAAAGCCGCGCTCGCGGAGCACGTCGTGGCCGGCAAGACCGGCACCGCGCAGAAAGCGGGCCGCGGCGGCTACATGCCGGGTCATTACGTCGGCTCTTTCGCCGGGTACGTGCCTGCCGACAACCCTCGTCTGGTCATGCTGGTCGTGATCGACGAGCCGCGCGGTCAGCACTACGGCGGCATCGTGGCCGCGCCAGTGTTCAAAGAAGTGGCGGAGGCGACGTTGCGGTACATGGGCATCGCGCCGTCCATTCCGTCGCGCACCATCGGTCTCGGCGAGCCGCTTCTGGCCGCGTTTTCGCAACCGCAGCGAAGCATCGGCCCGGCCACCGCGGTCCCTGATTTGCGCGGCCTCGACGCGCGCGCGGCGATCGCGAAAGCGGTCGCGAGCGGGCTGACGGTGCGGGCGATCGGAAGCGGCGTGGTGACCACACAAGAACCTCAGGCAGGCGGAGCTCTGCCGGCAAATCGCAAAATGACCATTCACTTGACATCCCGCGCGGCTGCGCGGGAACCGGGCGGCGCCGCACGCGTCAGCATCGAGCCGGCGGCGGCCGCGACGGCAAAGGATGCGGTGCGCGGATGAAGCTCGCCGACCTCCTCCGCGACGTGCCGGTGAACGGCATTCAGGGCGACGACCAGCTCGACATCTCTCTGGTCACGCCCGACTCCCGTCTCGTGCGCGACGGCGCGCTCTTCGTGGCCATCGCCGGCACCGCCAAAGACGGCGCCGCGTTCATCCCGATGGCCATCGAAAAAGGGGCGCGCGTCATCGTCAGCGAGACGCCGCAGCCCACCGCGAACGCGCAGCTCACCACCACGGTCGTGGTCGACGACGCGCGTGCCGCGCTCTCGCTCATCGCCGCGAATTTTTACGGCCGCCCCGCCGACAAGCTTTCGCTGGTCGGCGTGACCGGCACCTCCGGCAAGACCACCACCACCCGCATGATCGAATCGGTCTTCGACGCGCAGGGGAGTCCGGTCGGCCTGATCGGCACCATCGAATACCGCGCCGGCGACGAACGGCTGGTGGCCGATCGCACCACTCCAGACGCGGTGGTGCTGCAGGAATGGTTCGGCAAGATGATCGACGCCGGCGTGCAGCACGCGGTGATGGAAGTGTCGTCGCACGCGCTCGCGCTCAAGCGGACGCACGGCGTCCGTTTCGCCGCGGCGGTCTTCACGAACCTCTCCCGCGAGCACTTCGATTTTCACAAGAACTTCGACGATTACTTTGCGGCGAAGCGCATCCTGTTCGACCAGATCGACCGGACGAAGCAGACCGCGGTCGTGAACATCGACGACGAATACGGCCATCGCCTCGCGAACGAGCTCGGCGCGAGCGCGATGACGTTCGGCCGCGACTCGAACGCGGACATCTATCCGTCGTCCGATTTCACGATCACGGTGGAAGGGCTGCGCGGCACGGTGCGCACGCCGAGCGGCGACGTCCGCGTCCACTCGACGCTTCTCGGATTACCGAATCTCTACAACTGGCTCGGCGCCATCGGTGCGGCGCTGGTCGTGGGGATGCCGGTCGAAACGATCGAGGCCGGCATTCGCAACCTGCAGTCGGTGCGCGGCCGCTTCGAGCGCGTCACCGCCGGTCCCGCCGGCGCGGCCGCTCCGACCGTGATCGTCGACTACGCGCACAAGCCGGACGCGCTCGAGAAACTCCTGCACGCCGTGCGTGAGATCGCCGGCTCGCGCCGCCTCAAAGTCGTCTTCGGCTGCGGCGGCGATCGCGATCGCGGCAAGCGCCCGGAAATGGGGGAGATCGCCGCGCGCCTTGCCGACGAGGTCGTGATCACGAGCGACAACCCGCGCGGCGAAGATCCGAACGCGATCATCGCCGAGATCGTGCAGGGCGTCGGCAGCAGCAACCACATCGAGATCGCCGATCGCCGCGAGGCCATCGCGCGAACCATCGCCGACGCCGCCAATGACGACGTGATCGTCATCGCCGGCAAAGGCCATGAGACGTACCAGGTGGTGGGCGACCAGATCGTCCACTTCGACGACCGTGAAGAAGCAGAACTGGCGCTGAATAAGCGTCACGGAAATAGATCTTGAAATCAGTGATGAAAAAGACTTACTCTTTGTCGGTCCCGCGCGGGTGCCGCGTTCCGGCTCCGTCGGTCCGTTCTGGTGAGGGTGGATGGCTGGGGTTCGCCAGGCAGTCTCCGGGGAAGGGGACGAATCAAGGCGACCAGACGCGGCGGATCCGGATCGCGGCATCGCAATCAGTAGTGGAGGACAGGCAATCCTGCCTGTCCGTCTCGTCCCTTTCCGCAAGAGCAGAAGGACAGGCAGGATTGCCTGTCCTCCACCACGACGGAGGTTCGTCATGCCGACGCTGACCTTCACCCAGCTCGCCGAGATGATCGGCGGCCGCGTCATTCAGGGCGGCGAGACCACCAGCTCCTCGGTGATTATCGACTCGCGCGAGGTGAAGCCGGAGGCCGTCTTCTTCGCCATCAAAGGTGAGCGCCTCGACGGCCATCAGTACATCGCCCAGGCGCTGGAAAAAGGGGCCGTCGGCGCGGTCGTGTCGCAGGTTCCGGAGAACGTCACCAAGCCGCTCATCCAGGTCGACGACACCACCAAAGCATTGCAGCAGCTCGCCCGCTCGATTCGCGAGCGCTACGACGTCACGCTCATCGGCATCACCGGCTCGGCCGGCAAGACCACGACCAAAGAAATGATCGCCACGCTCATCGAGTCCGAGCGCCGCGTGCACAAGTCGTGGGGCAACTTCAACAACCAGATCGGCGCGCCGCTCTGCCTCGACAACATGCCGGACGACGCGCAGGTCGTGGTCAGCGAGATGGGGATGAACCACGCCGGCGAGATCGCCGAGATCGCCGGCCTGATGCGCCCGCACGTCGGCGTCTACACGAACATCGCCGCCGTACACATCGAGAACTTCGCGAACGGCATCGAAGGCGTCGCCGCCGCGAAACGCGAGTTGCTCGAGAACGTCGTGCCCGGCGGCACGGTCGTCGTCAACAACGACAACGAGCTCGTCGTCCGCATCAGTAAAGACTTCGAAGGAAAACGGGTGACGTACGGCGTCGCGAACGACGCCGACTATCGCGCCACGAACATCCGCGAGCGCGGCCTCCTCGGTACGCATTTCACCCTCAAGGCCGAGGGAGAGACGCGCGAGCTCGACCTCGTCATTCCGGGTGCGCACAACCTCGACAACCTTCTCGCCGCGATTGCCACCGCTCGCGCGGTCGGCATCTCGTGGGAAGGCATCGAGCGCGGCATCCGCGAAGTGAAGCCCGCCTATCACCGCGGGATCATCATCCCGTTCAACGGCGCGCAGATTTACGACGACACCTACAACTCGAATCCGTACGCGCTCGCGCGCACGCTCGAGCTGATGACGCAGGCCGAAGTCGCGGGCCGGCGCATTGCCGTGATCGGCGACATGCTGGAGCTCGGCGAGCAGGAGCTGCAGTTCCATCGCGATGCCGGCAAAGGCATTCCGAGGTCGATCGACGTCGTGATCGGCGTCGGGAATCGTTCGCAGGCGCTGCTGGACGGGGCGCGCGAAGCCGGCTTCGCCGAATCGCACCTGAGGCATTTCACCGACGCACAGGCTGCGGGCGCGTTCCTGCGCGCCTTCGTGCAGCCGGGCGATCTCGTCCTGATCAAAGGCTCCCGCGGAGTGGGACTCGACAAGGCAGTAGCGATGCTGGGAAGCAGCATGGAGAGCGCCTGATGCTGTATCACCTTCTCTTCCACCTGCGCGACGTGTTCGTCGGCTTCAACGTCTTCCGGTACATCACGTTCCGCACGGCGTTCGCGGCGCTCACCGCGCTGCTGATCTCGTTCATCCTCGGCCCGTGGCTGATCGAGCGGATGCGCCGCATCAAGCTCGGCCAGTTCATCCGCGAGGAAGGTCCGAAATCGCATCAGGCGAAGGCCGGCACGCCGACCATGGGCGGGCTCCTGATCAACGTCGCGATCCTGATCCCGACGATCCTCTGGGCCGACATCTTCAACCCCTACATCTGGATCATCCTCTTCGTCACGGCGTCGTACGCGGCGATCGGATTCGTCGACGATTACCGCAAGCTCGCGAAGAAGCAGAACCTCGGCCTCACCTCGAAGGAAAAGTTCGTCGCGCAGTTCGGCGTGGCGCTGCTCGCGGCCCTCGCGATCGCGTATCTGCCGATGCTCGAGAACAACTACTCGACTGCGATCACGTTTCCGTTTCTCAAAGACGTCGCGCTCAATCTCGGCCTGCTCTACATCCCGTTCGTGATGGTCGTGCTGGTCGGCGCGTCGAACGCGGTCAACCTCACCGACGGTCTCGACGGACTGGCCATCGGCTCGACGCTCGTCGCGGCCGTGACCTACACCGTCCTCACGTACGCGGCCGGTCACGCGCGGATCGCCGACTACCTGCGCATCGCCTGGGTCCCGAACACCGGCGAGCTGGCGGTGTTCTGCGGTGCGATGGTCGGCGCGTCCCTCGGCTTTCTCTGGTTCAACGCGCACCCGGCCGAGATCTTCATGGGTGACGTCGGCTCGCTCGCTCTCGGCGGCGCGATCGGCTGCCTCGCCGTGATGATCAAGCAGGAGATCCTGCTGGTGCTGGTCGGCGGGCTGTTCGTGCTCGAGGCGATGTCGGTGATCCTGCAGGTCGCGTCGTTCAAGCTCACCGGCCGCCGCATCTTCAAGATGTCGCCGCTGCACCACCACTTCGAGCTTTCGGGCTGGAAGGAAACGAAGGTCGTCGTCCGCTTCTGGATCATCGCCGTGATGTTCGCGATGGTCGCGCTGGCGACGCTCAAACTGAGATGACCACCGACCGCCGCTCATCGCCGCGCGATCAGTCGCCTCGAATCCTCGTGCTCGGCGCGGGGAAGTCGGGCGTCGCGTCTGCGAATTTTCTCGCCGCGCGCGGCGAGCGGGTCATGTTGACGGATGCGAATCCGTCACCGTCGCTGCCAGGCCAGCTCGACGAGCGGGTGGAGCGCGCATTCGGCCGTGAAGATTCGGCGCTGCTCGACGGCGTGACGATGGTGGTCCTCAGTCCCGGAGTGCCGACTACGATTCCGCTGCTGCGGCGCGCGGCGGAGCGGGCCATTCCGATCGTCGGCGAGATCGAGCTCGCGTTTCGCCATCTGAAGGGCACGATCATCGCGATCACCGGCTCGAACGGAAAATCGACGACCACCGCGCTCATCGGCGAGATCCTCCGCGTGGCCGGACGGCAGCCGATCGTGGCCGGCAACATTGGCGAGCCGCTCATCGCCGCACTCGATCCGGAACGGTCGCGAACGTACGTCGTCGAGCTGTCGTCGTTTCAGCTCGAGAGCGTCGACACGTTCCGCGCGAACGTCGCACTGCTGCTCAACATCACGCCCGACCACATGGACCGTTACGCGAACTTCGACGCGTACGCGGCCGCGAAATACCGCATCTTCCGCAACCAGGAGTCGGGCGACACCGCGATCGTCAACGCGAGCGATCGCCGCGCAATCGCTCGCGATTCGAGCGCGCGCGTCTGGCGATTCTCGGGCAGCAAAGCGGTCGAGAACGGCGCGTGGGCGGAAGGCGATCAGCTCGTGATGTCGGTCGGCGGCGAGGAGCGGCGCATCCCGCGCGCGTCGCTCGCGCTGCAGGGCCAGTCGAACGTCGAGAACGCGCTCGCCGCGTGGCTCGCCGCGCGTGCGGTCGGTGTCGACGACATGGACGTGCAGATCGCATTCGGCACCTTCGCCGGCCTGCCGCATCGCATGGTGCTCGTGCGCGAGCTCGACGGCGTGCGGTGGATCAACGATTCGAAAGGAACGAACGTCGACGCGACGCTGAAGTCTCTGGAAGGCTTCGATTCCGGCCGCGTGATCCTGATCCTCGGCGGCAAGGACAAGGCCGGCGAATTCGAGCGGATGCGCGAGCTCGTGCAGTCGAAAGCGCGCGCCGTCCTCACCATCGGCGCAGCCGCCGATCGCATTCAGGAAGCATTGAACGGCACCACCGAGATCGTGCCGGCCGGCGACATGCCGACCGCTGTCCGCTGGGCGCGCGAGCACGCGAAAGACGGCGAGACCGTGCTGCTGTCGCCTGCCTGCGCGAGCTTCGACCAGTACAAAAACTTCGAGCATCGCGGGACGCACTTTGAGGAACTGGTGAGGGCGTTATGAAGAAGTTGCTTGTCATCGGTTGCTGGTTGTTTGTCACGCGCTGTCGAGGCGAACGATCACCACGAACCAGCAACCAGCAACCAGCAACAAAGAACGGAAGCCGATGAGCAGAAAACTCACCTACGACACCTGGCTCTTCGGCACCGCGACGCTCATCGTGGTGGTCGGACTGGTCATGATCTACAGCGCGTCGGCGATGATCGCGACGCAGCGCTTCGGTCATGGTCCGTACTACTTTCTGACGCGCCAGCTCGCGTTTCTGATGGCGGGCGCGATGGCGATGCTGTTCCTGATGCACGTCAATCCTGCCGTGCTGCAGAACAAGCGTGTGGTGTACGGCGCGCTCGGCGTGGTTGCGCTCGGGTTGATCGTGGCGCTCTTCCAGTCACCGATCAACGGCACGCATCGCTGGATTCACCTGCCGTGGTTTCAGTTGCAGCCGAGCGAGTTCGCAAAGCCGGCCATCATCCTTTTCATCGCCTCGTTTCTGGCGCGGCGCGAGGAGCGGGTGAACGACCTCACGACCACGCTCCTGCCGCTCGGATTCATCCTCGCGCTGATCGCCGGACTCGTGCTGCTGGGCCGCGATTTCGGCACCGCCACCTGCCTCATTCTGATCGCATGCGGCATGGTCTATTCGGCCGGCATTCAGATGCGTTACATCGCGGCGATCGCCTGTGCGCTCGTGCCGCTCGGCGGCTACTTTGCGCTCAGCGCCGCGTATCGGCGCGAGCGGTTGTTGACGTTCCTCAATCCCGAGGCCGATCCGCTCGGAAAAGGATTCCAGGCCATGCAGTCGCTGATTGCGATCGGCACCGGCGGCTTCGAAGGCCTCGGCATCGGCAACGGCCGGCAGAAACTCTTCTTCCTCCCCGAGCCGCACACCGATTTCATCTTCTCGATCGTCGGTGAGGAGCTCGGATTCGTCGGGGCGGTACTACTGCTCGCCGCGTTCGCGCTGCTCGCGTGGCGAGGCTTCCGCGTCGCGCGTTACAGCCAGGATCGTTTCGCGTTCTACGCGACCGTCGGCTGCACGCTGATGATCGCGGTGCAGGCGCTGATCAACGTCAGCGTCACGTTGTGCCTTCTTCCGACGAAAGGCCTGCCGTTGCCGCTCGTCAGCTACGGCGGCTCGTCGCTCATCGCCAGCCTCATGGCGATCGGGCTGCTGCTCAATTTTTCACAACAATCGGGTTAAGAAAGGGTGGGCGTGATGGGCGTGAAATCGATTGTGATCCTGAGCCGCGAGAACGGCCGGCAGCGTTGTGCAGATCTCGCTGCATGCGGGCGCGGCCCCGCTGTCTTCCTGAGCCGCGAAGACGGCGAAGGATCCCCTGCATCCAGCGCGGGTCTCGTGCACCGCTGGGGGTCCTTCGCCGTCTACGCGGCTCAGGATGACAGGCGCGTCGGGGTGCGGTCATGAAAACACTGATGATCGCGGGCGGCGGAACCGGGGGACACATCTACCCGGCCATCGCCATTGCGCGCGAGTATGTGACGCGCGATGCGTCGCGCAAAGTCATCTTCATCGGCACCGAGCGGGGGCTGGAGAAGACCATCGTTCCGAAGGCCGGCTTTCCGCTCGAGTTCATCAACGTCGGTGGGCTGAAAGGCAAGGGCGGACTCGATCTGCTGCGCAACATCGCGCGTCTGCCGCTCGGCTTCATCGACGCGTGGCGCGCGGTCGGACGGCACAAGCCGGATGTGGTCCTCGGCGTCGGCGGCTATTCGTCGGGCCCGGTGCTCGTCGCCGCGAAATTGCGCGGCGTGCCGACCATCATTCACGAGGCGAACGCGTTTCCCGGCCTCGCCAACCGCGTCGTCGCGCGATGGGTAACCGCGGTTGCTGTTGCGTTCAAAGAAGCGCTGCCGCGCATGAAGCGGGCGGACGGCGTCGTCACCGGCAACCCGATCCGCAAAGAGTTCTTCGACGCTGCGAAACCGGCGCGAACGGGGAACCGGCAGCGTCTGCTCATCTTCGGCGGCTCGCAGGGATCGCGCGTGCTGAACGACGCGATGACCGGCGCGCTGCTCTTCCTGGCGCGGCACAAAGAGACGCTCGAGATCGTCCATCAGACCGGGCCGAACGAACTGCAGAAAGTCGTCACCGCGTATTCGCAGTCGGCGTTCTCGAACGCGCGCGTCGTGCCGTATCTCGATCCGATCGTCGACGAGATTGCGGCCGCCGACGTGGTGGTCTGTCGCGCCGGCGCGATGACCATCGGCGAGCTTTCGGCCATCGGCCGCGCCGCCGTGCTCGTGCCGTTCGCCGCCGCCACGAACAACCATCAGGAGCTCAACGCGCGCGTCGTCGAGCGCGCCGGCGGCGGCGTGGTGATCACCGAAGCCGAGCTTTCGCCGGAGCGTCTGGCCGCCGCGATCAGCGAGATTGCGGCCGATCCGGAGCGCGCCGCGCGCATGGGAGCGGCCTCGAAAACGCTCGCGACACCTGATGCCACGAAAACCATCGTCGATTTGATCGAGACAATTCAGAAGAATTAATTGCTTCTGCCGCGCCGCAAACTTAAAATTTCACATTAAGACGCCACGACCGTAATGAATTTTGATGACATTAAAACAATCCATTTCGTCGGTATCGGCGGAATCGGAATGAGCGCCATGGCGGAGATCCTCGCGGTCGAGGGCGTCACCGTCTCCGGCTGCGACGTCAAACGCTCCGCCGCGACCGACCTGCTGCAGAGCCGCGGCATCGAGGTGAGGTTCGGTCACGACGCCGCGCACGTCGCCGGAAACGACCTGATCGTCGTCACGCCCGCGCTCCGCGCCGAGCACCCCGAGGTCGACGCCGCGCGCGGTGCAGGCGTGCGCGTCATGAAGCGCTCCGAGGTTCTCGGCGCGATCGTGAATCGCAAGCGCTCCATCGGAGTCGCCGGCACGCACGGCAAGACCACCACCTCCGCGATGATCTCGGTCGTCCTCGAGCACGCCGGCTTCGATCCGACGGTGATCGTCGGCGGCATGGTCCGCAATCTCCAGACGAACGCGAAGCGCGGCGCGACCGACTTTCTGGTCGTCGAGGCCGACGAGTACGACCGGACGTTCCACCATCTTCATCCGGAGATCGCGGTGGTCACGAACATGGAGCCGGATCACCTCGAGTACTACAAATCGTTCGAGGCGATCATCGAGGCGTTCCGCATTTACGTCGGCGGCATCAAGCGCGGCGGCGTGGTGATCGGCTGCTGCGACGACGCCGACGTCGCGCGCCTGCTGCGCCACGCGGAGCAGCGGCGCGTTGCGTACGGGCTTTCCGAGGGAGCGAACGTGCGCGCGGTGAACCTCGAGTTCTCCGAGCGCGGCTCGTCGTTCGAAGTGCCGGGCGTCGGTTTCTTCAAGCTGTTCGTACCGGGCGAGCACAACGTGCGCAACGCGCTGGCCGCGATCGCGGTCGGCCGCGAGCTCGGCATCGACGGCCACACGATCTCCGCCGCGCTCGCGAGTTACCTCGGCGTCGATCGTCGTTTCCAGATCCTCGGCGATTACCGCGGCGCGATCGTCGTCGACGACTACGCGCATCATCCGACCGAGGTGCGCGCGACGCTCGAAGCGGCGCGGGGCGGATATCCGAATCGTCGCCTGGTGGCGCTGTTTCAGCCGCACCTCTACTCGCGCACGCGCGACTTCGCGCTCGATTTCGCGGAAGCGCTCAGCATCGCCGACGTGCCGCTGCTCACGCCGATTTACGCGGCGCGCGAGCATCCGGTGGAAGGCGTTTCGGCGCGCATGATCGCCGACGAGGTCGAAGGCATCGAGCTCCTCGACCTCAGCAACGCCGCGATCGTCGAGGAACTGCGCGGCCGCCTCGAGCCGAACGACATCTTCATCGCCATGGGCGCCGGCGACGTGCACGAGATCGCGGAGCAGCTCGCGCGTGGGGAGAAGCGATGAGCTTCGATACGACCGCCTCGCGCTTTCTCCGTCCGACCGACGTTGCCCGTCTGCGCCGCAATCAGCGCCGCATTCATGTGCAGCGGATGCTCGTCATTCTGCGCAGCGCGGGCCTGCTGTTCGTCCTCGTAGTCGGCGGCATCTGGGCGTGGCGCCACACGCAGTCGAACGAGCGTTTCGCGGTGCGCAGCATCGAGATCGATGGCGTCGTGCACACGCCGCGCGCGGAGCTCGATCGCGCCACGCGGCGTTATGTCGGGCTCAATCTTTTTCAGATCGACATCGAGCGCGTGCAGCGCGACCTCCGCGGACTCGGATGGGTGCGCCGGATCGACATCGAGAAGAATCTTCCCGGCACGCTGCGCATCAAGATCACCGAGCGAACGCCGGTCGCACTCGTGCGCAGCGGCGAGGCGTTTTCGTATGTCGATGAAGAGGGCGTCGCGTTCGCCGAGCTTTCGCCGCGCGTCGGCGATGACGACCTGCCGGTGATCACCGACGCGCACGGCGCGGAGCTCACGCGCACCGTCGCACTGCTGCGCAAGCTGCGGGCGAGCGATCGCGAGCTCTACACGCGCGTGTCCGAGGTGTGGCCCATTCCGCCGCGCGGCTTCGCGCTGTACGACCGTCAGCTCGGTGCCGTCGTTTACGCGAACGAAGACGACGTCGCGGCGAAGTGGCGAAACCTGTACGGCGTGCTCGCTGCCGAGAACAACCCGAAGATCGAATACGCGGACCTCAGGTTCGCGGACCGAGTGATCGTGAAGCCACTGGAGGCAATTCATGCCCAGAACTGAAGACAGATACGTCGTCGCACTCGACATCGGCACCTCGAAGGTCTGCGCCCTGGTGGGCGAGATCAGCGAGCGCGGACTGCTCGAGATCATCGGCAAGGGAACGTCGCCGATGAAGGGGACGCGCCGCGGCAACATCATCAATCTCGACCAGGCGGTCGAGGCGGTGAAGAAAGCGATCGATGAAGCCGAGGTCATGGCCGGGCTGCAGATCGACTCGGCGTACGTCGGCGTGTCGGGCGATCACATCCGCTCGGTCAATTCGCGCGGCGTCGTCAGCGTGATGGGCAAGCACAAAGAGATCGCGCGTGAAGACATCGATCGCGTGATCGAAGCGTCGAAGTCGATCAACGTGCCGGCCGAGCTCGAGCTGCTGCACGTCATTCCGCGCGAGTTCGTGGTCGATGGACAGGACGGCATTCACGATCCGGTCGGCATGACCGCGACGCGGCTCGAAGCGAACGTGCACATCGTCACCGGCGCACGCACGCACGACCAGAACATCCTCACGTGCGTGAACAAGGCTGGCATCGCGGTGCAGGAGCTCGTGCTCGAGCAGCTCGCCGCCGCCGAAGCGGTGCTGACGCAGGACGAGCGGGAAATGGGCGTGCTGCTGATGGACATCGGCGGCGGGACGACGGATTACGCGGTGTTCCTCGAAGGAAACGTCGTGCACACGAACGTGCTGCCGGTCGGCGCGGGCCACTTCACCAGCGACATCTCGGTCGTGCTGCGCACGCCGATGGAAGACGCGGAGCGGATCAAGAAACGCTACGGCTGCGCGCTCTCGTCGCTGGTCACGACCGACGATCCGATCGAAGTGCCGACGGTCGGCGGGCGCGCGCCCAAGATCCTGTCGCGGCACGAACTGACCGGAATCCTCGAGCCGCGCGCGGCCGAAATCGCGAAGCTCGTCTATCGCGATCTCGAAAAAGTCGGGCTGGAGAAAGAGATCCGCAGCGGCGTCGTGCTGGTCGGCGGCGGCGCGGAGATGGACGGGATGGTGGAGCTGGTCGAGCAGGTGTTCGATCAGTCGGCGCGCAGAGGCGTCCCGCGCGGCTTCGGCGGTCTTGCCGACACCGTGAGCGGCCCCGAATGCGCCGCGGCCGCGGGCCTGCTGCTGTGGGGCCTCCGCAATCAGACGAAAGTTCGCGCAAAACGTCCGCGCAAAGGCCTCGGCAAGGTCGCGGATTCGTTCAAGTCGTGGTTTGCGTGGTCATAACGAGAAGCAGGCGCTTAGGCGCTTAGGCGCGTAGGCGCTTGGGTGGTGCGGCACTTCGAGGCGTGGTTCTTTGCGATGTGGAACGCGACAAACGATTCAACTCACGGTGCTCACGGCTACGCCAGCGAGTCACCCAAGCGCCTAAGCGCCTCCGCGCCTAAGCGCCTCGAAAATGAGCGTTGAATTTGTCGCAACAACGGTTTAGATTATCTGGAGACGGTAAATGATCACATTTGACGAAAGACCTGCGGACGGCGCGCTGACGGTTACGCTCAACGAAGAGCATCTCGGCGCGAAGATCAAGGTCGTTGGGGTTGGTGGGGGTGGTGGGAATGCCGTCAACCGGATGATTCAGGCCGGGATCAAAGGCGTCGAGTTTCTCGTCGCCAACACCGACGTCCAGGCGATGCGTACCGCGCTTGCGCCGGTGAAGCTGCAGATCGGCGGCAAGCTGACCAAGGGCCTCGGCGCCGGCGCGAATCCCGACGTCGGCAAGCAGGCGGCGCTCGAAGACACCGACCGCATTCTCGAGGCGCTCAGCGGCGCCGACATGATCTTCATCACCACCGGCATGGGCGGCGGCACCGGCACCGGTGCGGCGCCGATCATCGCGTCGCTGGCCGCGGAGCTCGGCGCGCTCACGGTCGCCGTCGTGACCAAGCCGTTCGGCTTCGAAGGGAAGCGCCGTCGCGTGCAGGCGGAGCACGGCATCCGCGCGCTGCGCGACACCGTCGACACGCTCATCACCATCCCGAACGAGCGGCTGCTGAATTTCGTCGAGCGCGGCACTTCGCTCAGCGACGCGTTCAAGATCGCGGACGACATCCTGCGCCAGGCAGTGCAGGGCATCTCCGATCTCATCACCGTCCCGGGCGAGATCAACCTCGACTTCGCCGACGTCAAGACCATCATGCACGGCATGGGCATGGCGCTCATGGGCACCGGCGTCTCGAGCGGCGAGCATCGCGCGGTCGAGGCAGCGCAGCGCGCCATCTCCTCACCGCTGCTCGAGGAGGCGTCGATTGAAGGCGCCAAGGGCGTGCTGATCAACGTGACCGGCGGTCACGACATGACGCTCTTCGAAGTGCACGAAGCCGCGTCGATCATCCAGGAAGCGGCGGACGAAGAAGCAAACATCATCTTCGGTACGGTCATCGATCCGAAGATGAAGGACGAGATCAAGGTCACGGTCATCGCGACCGGCTTCGACTCGGCGACCAAGGGGCTGCTCAACTCGCGCGGCGAATCGCTTTCGGCCACGAACACGCAGCGCGGCCACACGCAGCCGCCGATGCCGGCAGCACCGCATCGTCCGTTTGCCCCGAAAGAAATTGCAGCGCAGCACGAGGCCGATCCGGTGCAGCAGCCGCAGATCGGTGCGGAGGGAGAGATCTACGATCCCCCTTTTTTTCGCAGAGGCTTCACCCGCGCCGATGGTTCCGGCGGATTCGGACCGATGGCGTCAAGTGATTTCGGCAGTGACCTCGATATTCCGACGGTGATTCGAAACCTGAGTGATTAGGTTTGGTTGTTGTGGCCGGGGTGGGTCCCTGGCCAAGGCGTGCCCCTCAGCGCGCCATGCGATCCGGGGGTGAGGGCCCCGGGATCACCTGCTCCAAAGGAATGGGGCGCGGGTTCTTCCGACCCGCGCCCCATTCTTTCTTTGCGGTGAAAAACGAACTACTGCTTCTTCTTCTCGAGATCGGTCACGCGCTGCGACAGCTCCTCGATCGTTTTGCGCTGCTCCTCGACGGTCTTCTGCTGATCCTGCACGACCTTGGTCAGCGTCGCGACGATGTCCATCGGGCTGAGGTACTTGCGATCTTCGCTGGTCTGCGCGACGAGCTCCGGCACATCCTCGGCGATGAAGCCGACGTACTCCTCGCCCTTCTCGCGAATGTAGTTGTAGCGGACCGGCTTGAGCGCGGCGACCGCGGCCATCGCCTCTTCGCTGGTCAGCTCTTCGATGTTCTCTTTGAACGCGCGGCTCGAGCCGTTGGTCCAGACGCCGCCGGTGGTGACGTGCGCGCCGTTGCCGTTCGTGGTGTTGCTGCCGACGACGAACGGAAAGCTCGGAAACGACGTGCCGACGCCGACGTTGCCGCCCGATGCATTGAGCGAAAGCGTGCGAGGCGAGCCGTCGGTGCTCAGCGAGCCGATCTCGCCGATGCTCGGGTAAATGCGGACGACGCGGTTCGTCGCGTTCTGTGCGAGCGCGGCGCTGTCGCCGATCCACAACTGGCGGTTGCCGGTACGGTTCGCCCCGAGCAGGAAGGCGACGCCGTCGGTCGCGCTGTTCGCGGCGCGGTAGAACTCCTGACCGGAAAGGACCAGTCGCGCTTTGTTCTGCGTCGAATCCGAGATGTCGAGCTTTCCGTTCGCGTTCGGTGAGGCCGTGTTGATGCCGACGTCGCCGTCGGCCGAGATGTCGATCGCGCTGGTCGGCGCGCCGGGGCGGATGCGGAACGGCAGGCGCGAGCCGCCGGTGAGGTCGCGGACGAAGAAGTTCGCTTCGTTCGCACCGATGTCGAACGTCTGCGCGGTGAAGCCGCCGGCGGCGGTCTGTTCGAGCCGCAGGGCCGGCGTGTTGTCGGTCGTCACATGCAGGTCGAGCAGCGGCGCCGACTGGCTGAAGCCGATATTGCCGCTGCTGTCGACGTACAGCGCCGACGCGGGAGCGGCCGCTTCGATGAGGAATGGTTTGCGCGCGGCGGTCGCATCTTCGATCGCGAACATGTTCGCGCCACCGCTCGGCTGTTCGTTGGCGATGATCCGCCAGTCGTTCGTCGTGTAGCCGGCAGCCGACGACGTGTCATCGAAGAAGATGCGGACGTTGTTCTCCTTGAGCTTCAGCGTGTCGGCGCCGAACGTCTCGCCGTCGACGCAGTCGAAGCCGGCGCAGATGCTGCTCTGGACGATCAGTTCGTCAGCGATGACGTGGTCCTGCACTTCGATGCGGCTGGATGCGGCGAATCCGTTTGTCGCCTGCGCACCGTTCGCTGCCGCGTCGTCGTTTGCGTCGGGCTCGGTGCCGCTCGTCGAAACGAACGAGCCGTTCAGCACGGTGATCACACCCGACTGCACGAGCGCTCTTCCGAGCTTCGCTTCTTTCGCAATCTTGCGGATGGCCGCTTCGTCGTTCGCGGCGCGCGCATCGGAGAGACGCTTCTTCACGTCGGCGGAGATCTTCGGCAGCACGCGCAACTCGTACGTGTACTGGCCGTCTTCGGCAACGCCGCCGAGGTCGGTCAGGCGAAACGACGGATCGCGGCCGGGGCCGAACTCTTTCACGTATGCCTCGCCGTCCGGCGCGATCACGGTCAGTCGGATGCTCTCGTGACCGGTGATCTTCGTTTCCCATTCGAACGCGGAGCCGCCGGCGGTCGGCTTGCCGATTTCGTCGGCAGCGAACGCGGCGAACGGCAGAAGGGCGAAGGCGAGGACGGCGATTCTCGAACGGAACGGATGCATGGACATGACTCCTCCTCTGGAACGCCGCCACGCGACGCGTGAACACGAGGCTCACGCGGCCGCGCGGCGGCGGCGATACGGCATTCAGTTGTAGTGACGTCCTGGGGGACGCGGATCGCGGATCACTATACACGCCGCTTTCGACGGCGCGGGCTTGCGTCAGCGGACGAAGCCGCGCCGTTGCAGCACCGCCGCGATCGCGCGCGCGTTCTGTTCGGCCGTGGCGTCGACAGTGCCGATCGTGATCTCGGGAGCGGCCGGCGCTTCGTACGGATCGTCCACACCGGTGAAGCCTTTGAGCTCACCGCGCATCGCCTTCGCGTAGAGGCCCTTCTCATCGCGCGCCGCGCAGACTTCGAGCGGCGTGTCGACGAACACCTCGATGAACGACTCCGCTCCGACCATCGCGCGGACGGCGTTGCGCGTCGCGGTGTACGGGCTGATCGCGGCGCAGATGACGGCGCCGCCGTGACGGACGATTTCCGCGGCGACGAAACCGATGCGCAGGATGTTGGTGTCGCGATCTTCTTTCGAGAAGCCGAGGCCTTTCGAGAGGTGCGTGCGAACGACGTCGCCGTCGAGGAGCGTCACCTGCCGGCCGTGCCCGAGGAGGAGGCTGAGGAGGATGTTCGCGGTGGTCGATTTGCCGGAACCGCTCAACCCTGTGAACCAGACGCAGAACCCCTGGCGATGCCGCGGCTGATACGTCTCGCCGAGGATGGCCGCGACCTCGGGACGCGTAAACCAATCGGGCAGCGCGCGGCCGCGGCCGAGGTATTCATCGCGCACCTGCGTGCCGGAGAGCGCGCGCGTTTTCGCGTCGGGAGGAAGCTGCGCGGCTTCTTCGTAGCGATCGTGCTTCTCGTCGTAAACCAGCTCCTGG
>DASVRB010000618.1:0-1667 GCA_036388835.1 Thermoanaerobaculia bacterium
GAGCCGGTCCGGCCGTAACGTCGCCGCGCGTGGAGTGATCGTGCTGCTGTTGTGCTCAGCGGCGATGGGCTGTGGATTGCTGCGCCGCTCGCAGCCGCGGATTTACTCGCTCGAGCGCATCACGCCGGCAGTGCCGACTGCTGCAGTGACCGGCCTGCCGATCGGCATCGACGTCGTCGAGTTGCCGCCTGGCGCGGAACGCCGCGAGCTGTCGGTGCGCAAAGCCGATCATCAGCTCGAAGTGCGCAGCGCCGAGCTCTGGTCCGCACCGTTCGAGGCGATGGTGCTGCACACACTCGCATTCGATCTCGCCGGAAGACTGCCGGTCGGCATGACCATTCTTCCCGGCCAGCCGAAACCAGCCACCATGCGCGCGATCGACGTCGTGGTCGCCGAATTCGAGGCGGGACCTGAATCGCAGGTGACGCTCGAAGCGCGCTGGGTGCTGCGCGAAAACGGCCGCCCCGACGTCGCGCATCACGAGCGGATCGCCATCCCGATCGAGTCGCTGGAGAGCGCGAACGTGGCCGCGGGGATGAGCAACGCGCTCGCGGCGCTGGCGGATCGAATCGCCGCGGGAATCGCCCAACGCTGAACCCCATCCCGTCATCCTGAGCGTCAGCGAAGGATCTCAAAATGCGACGGCCGTCGCGGCTGAGATCCTTCGCTAAAGCTCAGGATGACGAAAAGGGGAAGTGCCAAGCGCAGCCGGCCGTGACGGCATCCGTGAGACGATCCGCGGCGCATGCCTTTTTCATCATTTGGACTTCACCCCGATCTGCTCCGCGGTATCAAAGAGCTCGGGTTCACACGCCCCACTCCGATTCAGACCGATGCGATCCCTCCGGCAGTCGCGGGAAAAGACGTACTCGCGGCGGCAGCGACCGGCAGCGGCAAGAGCGCGGCGTTTCTTCTTCCCATCCTGCATCGCCTGATCGGCAAGAAGCGCGGCACCACGCGCGCGCTGATCCTCACGCCGACGCGTGAGCTCGCAGCACAGATCGACGAGCATCTGCGCGACCTCGCCGTGCATACGCCGATCTCCGGCGCGGCCGTTTACGGCGGCGTGGGGATGGGTCCGCAGGAGCACGCGTTCCGCAGCGGCGTCGATGTGCTGGTGGCGACGCCGGGACGGCTGCTCGATCATTTTCAGCATGGATACGCGAAGCTCGATGGCCTCGAGATTCTCGTGCTCGACGAAGCGGACCGGATGCTCGACATGGGTTTCCTTCCCGACATTCGCCGCGTGCTGAAGCACATTCCGACCAAACGTCAGACGCTCTTCTTCTCCGCGACTCTGCCGCCCGCGATCGTCGAGCTCTCGCGCGAGATGCTGCGCAATCCGGCGATGATCTCGATCGAGCGGAAAGCGGCGCCGGCGACCGGCATCACGCAGTCGGTGTTCCCGGTGTCGCAGGATTTGAAACTGCCGCTGCTGCAGGCGCTGCTCGAGCGGGGAGAGATCCGCAGCGCGATCGTTTTCACGCGGACGAAACACCGCGCCAATCGCGTGTACGAGCAGCTCGAGAAGGCGAAGGTCAAAGTCGCTCGCATTCACGGCAATCGCAGTCAGGCGCAGCGCACCGACGCGCTTGCCGGCTTCAAGGACGGCCGCTACCGCATCCTCGTCGCCACCGACATCGCCGCGCGCGGCATCGACGTCGAGG
>DASVRB010000619.1:0-13708 GCA_036388835.1 Thermoanaerobaculia bacterium
GTTCTATCGCGGCAAACGCGGCGTTCTCATCGACGAGCTCGAGCGTCACTTCACCGGCCGCGCCACCTGGACTCCCGCCGACGGCGGCCTCTTCACATTCGTGACGATGAACGACGGCACCGACACCGCCGCGCGCATCAACGACGCGGTCGCCAATGGCGTCGCCTACATCCCCGGCAGCCCGTTCTTCGTCGACGGCAGCGGCGCGAACACGATGCGTCTGACGTTCGCGAAGGAGAGTGATGAGAGGATCAGGGAAGGGGTGGGGAGACTCGCGCGCGTATTCGCGTGATCACGCGACGGAATTGAAAATTGAAAATTGAGAATTGAAAAATCCGCGGCGCGATTCGCGCGCGAGGTGCGTCCGATCTTTCAATTTTCAATTCTCAATTTTCAATTATTCTTACCGGACCAAACTCGGAGGTCCTTTCCCTTGGACAGTCATCGTGGCGGCTGGATCGAAATCATCGCCGGAGGCATGTTCTCCGGTAAATCGGAAGAGCTGATTCGCCGCTTGCGGCGCGCGGTGATTGCGCGGCAGCGGGTGCAGGTGTTCAAGCCGCTGCTCGACGATCGTTTTTCGACGGATGAAGTGGTCTCGCGCGACGAGCGGCGTCTGAAGGCGATCGCGATTGCCACGAGCAGCGAGCTGCTGGCGCGCGTGGAGATCGGCATCCAGGTGGTCGGCATCGACGAGATCCAGTTCTTCGACGCCGGGATCGTCGAGGTCTGCATGCAGCTCGCGGACGCAGGGATCCGCGTGATCGCGGCGGGACTCGATCAGGACTACATGCGCCGTCCGTTCGGACCGATGCCGGCGCTGCTCGCGGTTGCGGAAGAAGTCTCGAAGATGCACGCGGTCTGCGTGCGCTGCCGCGGCGCCGCGCATTACTCGCAGCGTGTTTCGGGCGGCAATGCGCAGGTGGAAGTGGGCGATTCGTCATACGAGGCACGCTGCCGCCACTGCTTCGAGCGCTACCACGCCGTGCCTGAAGAAACGCCGGCCGTGCAGTTGACGATCCCGCAACCGGTCGCCTCGGCGTCGTGATCTCGGCAGGGAGTTCCTCGGGGTTCCTCGGGTTCCTCGGAGTTCCTCGGAGTGTTGTTGCTGTCGCGATTACGTTTCTCTCAGTCGTCTCGCTGCAGTGCCGCAAGGCCGAAGGCATTGCGGAAAACCCGATCGACGCGGAGGCGGAAGAGGCGTTCGTCGAATACCTGCGCCTCGACACGACCGTGCCTCCGGGCAATGAGACCGCGGGGGCGACGTACCTCCGCGATCTGCTGGTGAAGAACGGCATTTCCGCGACGCTCGTCGGCGACGATCCGGCGCGGCGCGGCGTGTACGCGCGGCTCGATTCGCAGTCGACGCAACCGGCGCTCCTGCTGCTCAGCCACATCGACGTCGTTCCCGCCGAGAAAGCGCACTGGCGCAATCCTCCGTTCGAGGGGAAGCGCGAGGGGGGCTACATCTGGGGCCGCGGTGCGATCGACAACAAGTCGCTGACCATTGCCCACGTGATGTCGCTGCTCGATCTCAAACGCCGCGGCGCGCGGCTCTCGCGCGACGTCGTCTTCCTCGCCGTTCCTGATGAAGAGCGCGGCGGCCTGCGCGGCACGAAGTTGCTGCTCGATACGCAGCCGCGCCTCTTCGATCGCGTCGGCTTCGTGCTCAACGAAGGCGGCTCGAACGAGACCGTGATCGATCGCGTCACGTTCTGGGGCATTGAAGTGCAGCAGAAAGTGCCGCTCTGGCTGCGCATCAACACCGAGGCGGCCGGCGGCCACGCGGCCGGCTTGCGCGAGCAGCGCGGCGCGACGATGAAGCTCGTGCGCGCGCTCACGGCAATCGATGCGCTCGAGACTCCGTACCGGCTCGTCGATGACGTTGCACGCATCGCTGCGGTCGCCGCGCCGATGCGCCGCAATCGTCGTGCTGCCGGGCTGCGCCTGTTGCGCGCGCCGCTCGACGTTGCGCGTGTCGAGCGCGATGCGAGCATCGACGAGAAAGCGTTACTGCGCGACACGATCGCAGTCACACAACTCTCCGCGCGCGGGTCGGTGAACGTGATGCCCTCGCGCGCGTTCGGCGAAGTCGACATCCGTCTGCTCCCCGGCACGCGCGCCGAGGAGATGCTGGCGCGCGTGCAGGAGGCGGTGGGTGACGAGGCGAACGTCGAGGTCATTCTCGCGGGAGAGCCTGTGCCGCCCAGCTCCATCGAGACGGAGCTGTACGCGACGCTCGCACGCGTGCTCCGGAACGCCGCGCCCGGATCTTCTGTCGCGCCGACGGTGGGCCTCGGCACGACCGACAGCCGCTTCTTCCGCGCGCGCGGCATCACCGCGTACGGCATCGCGCCGTTCAAGCTGAACGCGTACGACGCGGAGGGCGTGCATGGCGACAACGAACGCATTCGCGCGCGCTTCTTCTCCGACGGCGTGGCCTTGATGCGTACGATCGTGCGGGAGTTCTGCGAGCAGAAATGAGTGAAGGCGGCGGCACGGACGACCATCCGCAAAACGGCGCGCGCGCGGCGTTCATGCGTCACCGCTTCGCGCTGCTGCTGCTCTCTGCGCTGGCGATGCCGCTCTTCCTGCCGTCGCTCCTGCAGCGGCAGGTCTTCACGCTGCGCGATCACTTCGACTACTTCCAACCGCTGCGCGCGTTCACCGCGGACGAGCTGCAAGCGGGGCGTTTGCCGTTCTGGAATCCGTACAACGCCTCGGGGGAGCCGTGGCTCGCGAATCCGCAGACCGGCGTTTTCTATCCGCCGACGTGGCTGTTCGTGGTGCTGCCGTTCGAGAGCGCCTACATGCTCTACCTGCTGCTCCATCTGCTCATCCTCGGATGGGGCGCGTATCTCTTGTTCGCGCGGAGCGTCTCGCCGGGCGCAGCGCTGGTCGGCGCGACGGCGCTGATGTTCAGCGGGCCGGTGCTCTCGCTGCTCGACGTGCAGAACAACCTGGCCACGCTCGCGTGGATCCCGCTCGCGCTCTGGTGCGCGGCGGAAGGAGCATGGCGGCGCGGCGCGCTGGTGCTCGCACTCGCATTCCTCGGCGGCGAGCCGTTCTTCGCCGCGCTCGCGGCGTTGCTGTACGTCTGCGTGCGCCGCAATCGCGATGCGGTGTGGACCGCGATCTGCGCGTTCGGAATCAGCGCCGTGCAACTGCTGCCGTTTCTCGAATTCGTCATGACGAGCGACCGCGCCGGCGGAATGGAAGACGCGCTGATCCTGCGCGATTCGATGTCGCTGCGCGACTGGCTGCACATCGCCATTCCGGGCGCGACGACGCAGCAATTCATCCCCGTCGTCTACATGGGACTCGTCGCAATCGTGCTCGCGCTGATCGGTGCGAGCACCGCGCGGCGCAATGTGGCAACGCGTGGCTGGCTGCTGCTGCTCGCGTGCTCGATCGCGATCTCCACCGGTCCGGCGCTGCTCACCAAATTGCCGCTGACGCTCTTCCGCTATCCGGCGCGGCTCGTGCCGGTGGCGGCGGTCGCGATGGCGGCGCTGGTTGCGTTCGGGTGGGATCGCATTCGTCCGAATCGCCGCTGGCTCGATCTCGTGATCGTGCTGCTCGTCGTCGGCGACCTCTTGCCGCGCGCGATGCCGCTGTTGCAGGCGGCGCCGTTCCGCCGCGACGTGGTGCCGTACGAGCGGCGGATCGGCGAGCGCGGCAAGCTGCTGCGATTCGGCGAGATCGATCCCGCGCATCGCACCGATTGGATCTCCGGCTACCTCAATCTGTACGACCGGCGCTTCGACGCATTCACCGCGGCGCCGCTCGCGTCCGAGAGCTACACGCGCATGTATCGCGGGCTGCTCGTGAAGCCCGGCTTCAAGAAGTTCGCGCACGCCGGCATCGTCCACATCCTGACCACGTACCGGCTGCCGAAGCCGTGGTTCCGCGTCGCGAGCTCGGGCGGAGTCTACGTATACGAGAATCGCAACGCGTTTCCGACCGCAGCGCATTTTTCGCCGGGCGCGCAGACGCTGCGACACGCATCGTGGTCGCTCGATACGCGGCACGCGCGCATCTCCGTGAATGCGCCTCACGACGGTGTGCTCGTGCTCCGTCAACAGGCCGCGCGCGGATGGCGTGTGACCGTCGACGGCGCGCCCGCGGAGCCGCTGTTGATGGACGGTTTGTATCGTGGTGTGAACGTGCCGCGCGGGCGTCACGAGGTGGTCTGGACGTATGATCCGCCGCTGTTTTTATTGGGGTGTGTGATGACGTTCGTCACACTCGCCACGATGCAAATCACGTTGTTTGTCAAGCGTTCAAAGTGACGTCGAGGATGAAAAAATCTTCTTGCTGTCCCTCGAATCTTGAGTAGTAGAATCCTGCTTCCTCCAAGATCAACACACACCTGAGGTCACAACGAAATGGTAAGCATCGACGATCGCTTGAACGCCATCATTCGCGAATTGATTGGCAACGGAATCACACTCGCTCAGGCTGTCGAGGCTTTCGAAGGCAAGTACATCGTGGCGGCCATGACGGCCAGCAAAGGCAATGTCACCCAGGCCTCGCGCAAGCTCGGCGTCCACCGCAATACGCTGCATAACAAGCTGCGCACGCAGACGATGCTGAACGGTTTCGCCGAGTCCGTCCGTCCGGTCCGCCGCCGCGTTTCCCACAAGCGCGTTTCCGCTCCCGTGTCGCGCTCGAGCAAGAGCTCGCGCAGCACGCGCTGATCTCACCGAGGCCGCATTTGGCGCGCTCTCTCTCCGTACCGCAACGCCCACCTCTTCATCATTCGATCATCGAGCTGCTCCGCGAGCGCGGCAATCGCCTGCTCGGCGTGAAAGAGATTTTCGAACGGCTCGAAGATCCCGACATTCATCGCGAACAGGTCGACCGCGCCGTCGATGAGCTCGAGCAGGAAGGGGCCATCATCGCGGTGCGCGGCAAGCGCTACTCGCTCCTCGAGTTCACCCCGTATCACGCCGGCTCGGTGAAGGTGTTCAACGACGGACACGGCAACGTGCTCGGCGCTCCCGGAGAGCCCGACATCTACATCGACCGCCGCCAGATGAAGGGGGCGATGAACGGCGATCTCGTGGTTGTGCGCGTCGACAAGCGCACCGCGAAACGCCGCAAGATCCGCGAGCGCGAGTACATCGACGGCGAAGTGATTCGCATCCTTCGCCGCGCGCATCGGACGGTGGTCGGACGCTTTCACCTCACGCCCGAGCCGTACGTCGTGCCGTTCGACATCCGCATCGACACCGACATCCTGATCGCCGAGGACGCGACGCTCGACGCGCGTGAAGGGGAGATGGTGAACGTCGAGATCGATCGCTATCCCGATCGCACCACGCACATGGCCAGCGGCCGTGTGGTGGAGGTGCTCGGCTTCATCGGCGATCCCGGCGTCGACATCGAGGTCGTGATCCGGAAGCACCACATCCCGCACAACTTCCCCGAGGAAGTGCTGCGCGAGGCGGATGCGATCGACACCGAAGTGCCGCAGGACGTGATCGCGCAGCGCGTCGATCTCCGCGACCGCAACATCGTCACAATCGACGGCGAGACGGCGAAAGATTTCGACGACGCGGTCGAGGTGCAGCTCCTTCCCAACGGCAACTATCTCCTCGGCGTGCACATCGCGGACGTCGCGCATTACGTCACCGAGGGGAGTGCGCTCGATGCCGAAGCGCTCGAGCGTGCGACGTCGGTTTACTTTCCGGGCCGCGCCATCGCCATGTTGCCGGAGCGACTCTCGAACGGCATCTGCTCGCTGAACCCGAAAGTCGAGCGCCTGACGTTCTCGTGCGAGATCGAGATCGACGCGAAAGGGCGCTTCCTCAATCACAAGATCTACAAGTCGGTGATCCGGACGAAAGAGCGGATGACGTACACGAACGTCAACGCGATTCTCGTCGCGCGCGGCGTCGCGCAGCCGTCCGGCGCGGAGCGCGATGCGGCGGCCGAGGCGAACAGCGCCGAGCTGCTCGAGCGTTACGCGTATCTGATCCCCGACTTTGAGCGGATGCATGCGCTGTTCGAGATCCTGCGCAACCGGCGCGAGCAGCGCGGCTCGATCGATTTCGATCTCCCCGAGGCCGAGGTCATGCTCGATCGCGCCGGCGAGATCGAGGCCATCCGGCCGACCGAGCGCAACGTCGCGCATCGGATCATCGAAGAGTTCATGCTCTCCGCGAACGAGACCGTCGCGCGCGAGCTCGTGCTGGCGAATCAGCCCGGCCTCTACCGCGTGCACGACGCGCCCGACGCGCAGAAGCTCGAAGACCTCAAAGACATCCTCAAAGAGTTCAAGCTCAAGCTGCGCGGCAACGTCGAGGAGATCCGTCCCGGCGAGCTGCAGCGCGTGTTGAAAGAAGTGGCGGGACGGCCGGAAGAGCGGTTCCTGACGAACCTCGTGCTCCGCTCGATGAAGCGTGCGTTTTACTCGGACCAGAACTCCGGACATTTCGCGCTCGCGTTCGAGCACTACTGCCACTTCACCTCGCCGATCCGCCGCTATCCCGACCTGATCGTGCATCGTCGTTTGCTGGAGCTGATCACGACCGGTCCGCTGTACGGCGATCGTCTGCAGGAGATCGAGCGCGCGCATCCGGCGTACGCGCTGCAGTCGAGCGAGCGTGAGCGCCGCGCGGAAGAAGCGTCGCGCGAAGTGCTGGAGTGGAAGAAAGTCATCTTCATGCGCGACAAGGTCGGCAACGAGTACACCGGCATCGTCACCGGCGTCGCGCCGTTCGGCCTCTTCGTCGAGCTCGACGAGATCTTCGTGCAGGGGATGGTGCCGGTCGCCACGATCGGCGGCGACTTCTGGCGCTATCACGACAAAGAGCACGCCATGCGCGGGGAGTCCTCCAACCGCGAGCTCCGCCTCGGCGACCGCGTGAAGATCCGCGTCGAATCGATCGACGAAGACCGCAAGCAGATCGAGTTCCGCCTCCTCGAAATCAAAGGCACGGCGATCAAGGAGAGGGAGCGGTAGAGCGGCGTTATCGGTTGTCAGTTGTCGGTTGTCTGGGCTGTTTCGCCCGGGCGAAACGGTGCAGATAACCGATCACCGATCACTGACAACATCTGGTCCCCCCCTTGCTTGCCGGTGTATGTTCTTAGCTATGGCAGACCGCACAGACCTTGCGACACGGCTTCGGCAGATCGTCGATGGCCGGGTTGCGCTGGAAACGAAACTTCAGAACGAGCCGGGCGAGCTCGGGGACGGGGCCGTCCGCGAGTACGACGGCAAGTATCAGACGCTGCAGCGGCAGCTCGCGAACATGTTCAAAGAGGCGAGCGAGAACCAGCAGCGCGTGACCGTGATGCTCGAGATGATGCGCATTCTCGAGAACCGGCTCGTTTATCTGCAGAACTTCATCGTCGATCCGACTTCCGAGAACCGGCTGCTCGCGCAGCTCGTGACGCGCTTCATCGAAGACGCGAGCCGCGACAAGACTCCGGTGCTGACGTCGCTCGAAGCGACGTACTACCGCGCGGTGGCCGCGCTGTACGCGGGGGAGCTCGGGAAAGCGCGCGAGGGGTTCAGCGCCGCGTGTGCCTCCGAGGAGTCGGACGAGGCGAACGACATCAAATACAAGTCGTACGTGATCCTCGGCCATCTCTCGCATGAGGAAGCGGATTACGCAAAGGCGAAAGAGCTGCACGATCAGTCGATGCGCTACTCGCCGAACGACAACGTCACGGCGCAGGCGCTCGCGCTGAAGGCGCTGAACGCGTACGCGCTGCAGGATCACGACGACGCGCTGCATCTCTTTCACGAGGCGCTGCAGCTCTTCGACGAGAACAAGCCGTTCTTCAACTCGTACTTTTTCCGGAACGCGCTGCTGTTCTGCGGCGCGATCTATTTCGATCGGCGCGAGTACGACAACGCGGAGTCGTTCTACCGCCGCGTCTCCGCGAACGTCGACCAGAGCTCGTTCGATTACTTCGACGCGCTCTCGCACCTCGGCCGCATTCAGTACGCGCAGGAGCGTTACGACGAGGCGGTCGCTTCGTTCGAGCGCGCCGTGCAGACGCACCGCTTCAGCGAGAACGAGTACGTCGTCGATACCTGGTTCTGGATCGCGCGCTGCCACCTCCGCCGCAACGACGCCGAAGCCGCGCGCAAGTACCTCGAGAAGATCGCCGCGACTGACGTCCGCTACGAGAAAAAGCCGCAGGCCGTCGAGCTCCTCCAGCGCATCGCATGAACGCCGTTCGCGCCTGACCCTGTATGAGCATCGACGAATTCGAACGGCAGATCGTCAGCGCTTTGCTCGCGGGAGACGACCCGCTGCTCGCCGCCTTGCGCGCGCAGTACGCCGCCGCAACCGTGCGCGATCGCGAAAGGACCGTGGCTGGCTTCGTGACCCGCTTCGACGTCCCCGAAGACGCTCCTCCCATCGACCGCAAACTGATGCATCTCGACGACCTGCAGGTGCAGCTCGAAGGTGCATCCACTCCCGCCGAGACCTCCGTGCACGTCCACAACGGCCGTCTCCGCTCCGTCGAATGCTTCGTCTACGAAGGCTCGTTCCCCGAATCCCCCGCGATTCAGGCAGCGTGGTTCTACGGCACGAAACGCTTCGACGGCATCACGCCCGAGCTGCTCGCTGAGCGGGATATCGAGGAATTGCTGGAGGATGAGGAGGCGTAGGCGCCCCGTCATCCTGAGCGTCAGCGAAGGATCTCAGAATGAGACGGCCCGAGCCTGTGGCTTCGGTCGTCGTGGCTGAGATCCTTCGCTAAAGCTCACGATGACGGGGAAGTAGCGGCGAGGCGGTCATTCGTGTCATCCCGCGCGTCAGCGCGGGATCCCCTGCGGAGAGCAACCGCGTCGCGATTCTGCAGGGGATTCCTTCGCCGTCGTCGCGGCTTCTAATGACATCGCAGATGTCATCGCACTCCTCTCAAGGCCGGCCGACGTAGTACAGCGTGCCCGAGGCTGGGCCAACCAGCGCCGCCGGCCGTGCCGGCTCGGAATGACACGAGGGCAAGGCCGCCGCCTACTTCACGCCCGGCGCCACCACCACGTCGCTGTAGCGATCGAACAGCGAGGTCACCCAGATTTCGGGGCGTTGGTCGCGGCTGGTGAGCTCGAGCTCGAGGGGCTGGTTGGTGGCGCCGACGACCATCGAGCCGGCCATGACGCGCGCTTCGATGGGGGCGCCGGTGACGGCATCGCGGGCGCTGACGGTGATGATGTTCTTGCCGACTTTCAGGTCGGCCACCGCCGGCGAGATCTCGACGATCATTTTCGAGAGCTCCATCGGCAGCGCGAATTGCAGCGGTTTGTAGCCGGTCGCTTCGAGCGTGACGATCGGGACGGCGACGTCGAAGTGGCCTTCCGCGTTCGGCACGCGCTTGAGGCGCGGCGTCCATTCGTTCGTGTAGCCGGTCTTCGGAATCGGGCCTTCACGCGACTTCACGCGCGTGCCGCCGTCGAGCGTGATGCGCGCGCGCACCGGGATCTTCGACTGCGCGTCGTACGCGTGAATCGTCAGATCGCCTCTGACGCCGGGCCTGATCTTCTCCTTCACCCACGCCACGAGCGTCCGCTCGCCCTGCGGCGGCTGCATGGCCATGCAGCTCTGCGCCTGCTCGTGCAGCTTCGTCTTCGCGCCGAGGCCGATGTAGTAGATCAGCGCGGTCATCGAGCACTGCTCGCGGTCGACCGAGCCTTCCGGGAAGCGGTCGCAGACGGCGATGAAGTCATCGCGCATGACGTCGAGGCAATAGACCCAGTCGTTGTCTTTGACGGTGAAGCAGTTGCCCATCTTCGCGCAGAGGGGACGGAACCAGGTGCGCAGCTCGTCGAAGTGCTTGTCGAGCCACTTGTCGTCGATGTGATACGCGCGATAGGTGCCGGCGGCCTGGGTCAGCCTCGACCGGCTGAACGACGCGCAGACCGCGTCGGCGTCGGCCGCACACGGCGAAGGCGTGTAGTCGTCGGGGAAGATTTCGCGCGGCGCGTCCTGGCCGAAGGCGGAGGTCGCGAGGAGGAGCAGGATGCCGAGGGCTTTTTTCATTGCGGGGGCGGCCCGGCACAGCGCTATTGGAACCGCGTCAGGACGAACGCAATGTCGTCCTTGAATTCTTCCGTCGCCGCGAAGTTGCTGACGTCGCTGTAAATCGAGTCGTACATCGTGTTGACGTCGGCGTCGTCCGGCGCGCTTTCGAGCAGCGCGGCGATGCGATCGATCGAATAGAACTCGCCGTCGCGATTGACGCGGTCGGTGAGGCCGTCGGTGTAGACGAAGAGCGTGTCGCCGGGCGAGACCAGGACGGTGTGCTCTTCGAACGCCATGTTCGGCATCGCGCCGAGGAGGTTCGACGGCTGCTCGAGGATCGTCGTGCGGCGGCTCTCGCGCTGATACAGCAGGAACGGCGGATGGGCGGCGTTCGAGTAGACCAGCTCGCGTCCCGCGTTGATCCGGAACAGCGCCGCGGTCGCGAACTGGGTCGGCAGGCTGACGCTGAACAGAAAGTCATTCAGCCGCGCCATGAAGTCGGACAGCGACCGATCGTTGGCCGCCTCGGTGTGGATGTAGCTCTTGAGCAGCGACACCAGGATCGCGGCGGGGAGGCCGTGACCCGACACGTCGGCGACGAAGAGATACATCATCTCGCCCTGCGTGAAGTAATCGTAGAAATCGCCCGACAGCACCTCGCTCGGGATGTACGCCGAGCGGATCTCGAGCCGCGGCGAGGCGAACGCGCGCTGCGGCACGAGCGCCTCCTGCACGCGCCGCGCGATCTGGAGGTCGCGCGTCATCTGGCTGTTCATCCGGCGGAGCTGGTCCTGATACGCCTTCATCCGCAGCAGCGAGCGGAGCCGCGCCACCACGATCTCGATGTCCGATCCTTTGGTAACGAAATCTTCCGCGCCCGCGCCGAGGCCTTCGACCACGTGCTCGGCGGAATCGGAGCCGGTCAGCATCAGCACCGGAATCGTCTGCAACTCCGGATCGGCTTTGATGCGCCGCGTCACTTCGAAGCCGTCCATCACCGGCATCCGGTAATCGACGATGAAGGCGTCGGGCAGGAGCTGCTGCGCGAGGCGGATTCCTTCTTCTCCCGAAAGCGCCGGAATGGCGTCGTAGCCGCGCCGCTCGAGGAAGCGCCGGGTGACCTGCAAATCGTTCGCGTTGTCGTCGATGAGGACGATCCGCTGCCGCTGAACTTCCATTGGTGGGCGCATTTTAGGCGGGGTGATGCCGGAACTGGGTGATTGATTTCACTGTCGGAAAAGAGCGCGTATGGCAGGGCAGGCGTCCGGTCGCGGCGAGCGCTTTCGAGATGGCGGCAACCATGTTGTCGGTTGTCCGTCGTCGGTTGTCCGTCACGACTCGCGAGAAGTCACAGAAAACCGACAACCGAGAACCGACAACAACGGAGCACCGGCGGGGCTGTTGTACCCTTCGCGGCCGTATGAAACTGATCGTGGGGCTCGGCAATCCGGGACCGCAGTACGAGCGGACGCGGCACAACGTCGGGTGGCAGGTGCTCGACGCGTTCGCGCGCAAGTTCCGTATCGAGATCGACCGTCACGAGAAGAATGCGATGACGGGCACCGGCCGCGTCGCGGGCGGGAGTGTGATGGTGGCGAAGCCGCTCACGTACATGAATCTTTCCGGCGACGCGGTGAAGCTGCTGGTGAACGCGTATCTCGAATCGACGGAAGAGATGATCGTGGTCTACGACGACATCGACCTGCCGCTCGGCCGTTTGCGCATCCGCCCGAACGGCTCGGCCGGCACCCACAACGGCATGCGCTCGATCATCTCGGTCCTCGGTAGCGAGCGTTTTCCGCGCCTCCGCGTCGGCATCGGCTCCGCCGAGCAGGGCCGCCTGCGCGATTTCGTGCTCGACGAGTTCTCCGCCGAGGAGCAGCCGGTGGTGGAGAAAGTGATCGAACGGAGCGTCGACGCATTGCTCCTGTTCGCACGTGGCGACCTCAAGCGGGCGATGAATCAGTTCAATAAGGATCCCGACTCGGAGGCACCGAAGAAGCCGGACCCGTCATCCTGAGCCGGCACGGCCGGCGGCGCTTGTTGGCCAAGCCTCTGGGCACGCTGTACTAACTTCGCCGGCCTCAGTGAGGGCAATGACATCTGCGACGTCATCCTGAGCGTCAGCGAAGGATCTCAAAATGCGACGGCCGTCGCATTTTGAGATCCTTCGCTAACGCTCAGGATGGCGGTTTGGTGAAAGCCTGGCGGTGGGCAAGCCCCACCGCCAGCAAACAAACCCTAATTCTTCGAGCGACGCTCGCGCACCGGCCTCGTCGTGGTGGTCGTCGTCGACCGCTCCTCCGACGCGCTGGTGAAGCCGCGATTGATCATCAGCGCTTCCACCTGCGGGTCGCGGCCGCGGAACTCGCGGTAGCCGACGGCGGGATCGATGGTGTTGCCGATCGTGAAGATGTGCTGCCGCAGGCGCGCGGCCACGGCCGGATCGTACGGGCCGCCTGCTTCGGTGAACGCGGTGTACGCATCGGCGGTGAGCACGTCCGACCAGAGGTAGCTGTAGTAGCCGGCCGAGTAGCCGTCGCTGGCGAAGACGTGGCCGAACTGCGGCGAGCGATGGCGCATCACGATCTCGCGCGGCATGCCGAGCTCCGCCAGCGTCTGGCGCTCGAACGCGTCCGGATCGATGCGGCGGTCACCGGCGAGATGCATGCGCATGTCGACGATCGCGCTGCCGAGATACTCGACGGTGCTGAAGCCCTGATTGAACGTCGAGGCGCGCTCGATGCGATCGACCAGCGACTGCGGAATCGGCTTGCCGGTCTGGTAGTGCACCGCGAACTTGTTCAGCACTTCCGGCGTCGAGAGCCAGCGCTCGAGAAGCTGCGAGGGGAACTCGACGTAATCGCGCACGACCGCCGTGCCGGAGAGCGTCGGATACGTCACGTTCGACGACAGCCCGTGCAGCGCGTGGCCGAACTCGTGGAACAGCGTCTCCGCGTCATCCCATGAGATCAGCACCGGCTCGCCGGGTGCGCCCTTCACGAAGTTCGAGTTGTTCGAGACGATGGTCGTGACGTTGCCGTTGAAGCGCTCCTGACTGCGGTACGCGTTCATCCAGGCGCCGGAGCGCTTGCCCGGACGGGCGTACGGATCGAAGTACCAGAGGCCGACATGCTCGCCCGTCTGGTTGTTCTTCACTTCCCAGACCCGCACGTCGGGGTGATAGACCGGCACGTTCGTGATCGGCGTGAAGTTGAAGCCGAAGAGCTGGCCCGCGACCCAGAACATCCCCTCGCGGAGCTTATCGAGCTGCAGGTACTGCTTCACTTCGTTCTGATCGAGGTCGTACCGCTCGCGGCGGACCTTCTCCATGTAGTAGCGGTAATCCCACGGCTCGATCGTGATCTTCGCCCCTTCTTTATTGGCGAGGAGCTGCATGTCGCGCACTTCTTCGCGCACGCGTCCGACGGCCGGTTTCCAGACCGCCTCCATCAGCTCCATGGCCCGCTCTGGCGTCTTGGCCATGGTGTTCTCGACCCGCCAGTGCGCGTGCGTCTGGTAGCCGAGGAGCTTCGCGCGCTCGGCGCGGAGTCGAAGGATGTCGGTGATGATCGCGTTGTTGTCCGTCGCGCCGCCGAGGTCTCCGCGGTTGACGAACATCCGCCACGCCTTCTCGCGCAGCTCGCGGCGATCGGAGTAGGTGAGGAACGGATCGACCGACGAACGGGTGTTCGTGATCACCCACTTGCCGGTGTGAC
>DASVRB010000620.1:0-3207 GCA_036388835.1 Thermoanaerobaculia bacterium
TCCGGTCGTCGTATTTTGAGATCCTTCGCTAAAGCTCAGGATGACGGGGCGCGTGTTACGCGGTGTCTGAGGGCGTTGCCTCGATCAATGCCGCGTCGACCTTCTTCTCGACGCCGTCGGCCGATCGAGGAACCGTGCGAGCAATGGCCACGAGGCGGCGATCGAGCCGTCGACGGCATCGTTGTAGATCGCGCAGGCGTCATTGGGCGACGGGCCGCACATGCCGAGGAGCTGACCGGCGACGCGAAGCCCTGGGAGGAGGAGTGGGGCGCCGGAGCTGCCGGTGGTGACGGTTCCTGTCGACGCACTGGTGTAAATGAAATTCGGACGTGGTGCGGAGGCGCAGCCGGCACCATCCGCGCGCACGACACCCGCTGAATAGGTTTGCGGCAAGCCGTCCGCGTGCGACAGACGGTATGTGGCGGCGCCGTGTGCGAGCGGCTCGAGCTCCACGGCGAGGAACACGCGATTGGGAGGGATTCTGTCGAGACGGAGGAGCGCCACGTCCGTTTCCGCGGAGGCGGCCAGTAATTGCGCGCCATAAGTACGCGTCGATTTACGCTTTGTACTGGGATTGCCACACGAGTCGGAGCGCTCGTCCCATACCGCTTCAATGGACGCCGCCTCCTCGGCGGTGGAGATGCAGTGCCGCGCGGTCAGGAAATATGGGATGCCGCTGTGCACCGCGTCATTGAGCAGCGCACCGGTGCAGACATACGACGCATCGCCGCGCACGAAACGAATCATGGCGATGGCGCGGCTCGCGTCCGCGAGTTCCGGTAATTCCTCTGTCGCGGCGCAGGCGAGATCTTTCAGACACGCGGCGGTGCCGGTCGTCTGTGGTGCGCCCGCGGCGAATGCAGTGACGGACGGCGCTTCGCCGCGCTCCACAGTGACGAACACAGTCGAGCCGCGCGTGGTCGGACCCCACGTCGCGAGCTCGCCCGGCTCGAAACGTTCGAGCTCATCGTCATTGTCGCCGGCCAGCCAGAGCACCGTGCCGGGCGCCGCCTCGATGCGCAGGCGCAGCGTCGCGGCGCCGTCGACCGAGATCTTTGCGAGCTCACTCGCCGGGAGCAGCTGTAGCGGACTGCCGAGCGTTTCGACACTCGCCTCCTGTTGCAGGTTCGGAGCGAGCCGCGGCTCGCGACGGGCGGCGGTGAAATGCGCGAGCTCGCGTGCAGCGGCGCGGTCGAGGAGCGGCTGCTCGAACGACTCCGGTTCGGCGATTTCCGCGGTCAGGCGCGGCGCGACGAGCGGCATCGCGTGCAGCGAGACACAGAAAAAGGTGAAGAGGACTCCCGCCGAAAAGATGCGCATCGCGTTTCTCCGCGTGCGTTCTCTTCAAGGCGGATGTCAAACCTCCGCGCCGGCTTAGTGATGGCGGTGCAATGACTTACGCCGAATAGTCGCGGACGCGCTGCGTGCGCATTCCGTACACCGTCGCGAATCCGGACGCTTCGTTACTGCGCGTCGAGGCGGGGCGTGGCGTTGAAGTGGAGTGACGCATCGCGGCGGCTGACCAGGAGGATCGTGCCGTCGGTGCCGGTCACGACGCGCTCGTCCGAGGCAGGCGTGTAGCCGGCCGGTTTCGGACCGGCGGAGAAGAGCGGCTCGATCGCCGGCAGGCACATGTCGCAGACGACCCGCTCCACCACCACATACGGATAGTCCTGAAACCCAGTGCTGACGAGCGTGGCGTCGTCATTGCGGCTGGCCATGTGTGCGTCGGCGGCGGCGCGCGTGGCGTAATGGAAGCACTGCCAGTGCGTGCTCGCCGCGACCATCTGCAGCCGCGTCGTCACCGTGGAGGCGCTCGAGCCGGTGATCGTCGCATTGGTCGCATCCCTGACGCTGACGACCTGCGAGCCCACGGTGCGCAGCGTCAATGCCGCCGGAAAACGATGCACGCCGGCGTCGGCGGCCGTGAAGGTGTAAGACGCCGGCAATGTGGCCGCGCCGTCGCTGGAGGTGAACTGCACGGTCCCTCTGTAATTCGTCGCGACATTGCCGTTGACGTCATAGGCGGTGAGGACGACCGTCGACGCGCTGCCCGCTTTGACCGCCGGAGGAATGGTCGGCACAAGAGCGACGGACGGCGCCCAGCCGAGCTGCACGACCTCGAAATCGGTCGCTTTGAGCGTCCCGAACGCGGGATTGAGGATGTCGTTGTTCCAGCGGGTGTCATACGCCCCGCTCACGTACATGTCGCTCCCGTTGTCGGCGACGATGAGGCCATATTTCTTCAATGCGCGAAAGATCTTCTGCACATCCGCTGTATAGGAGGAAATGTCTTTGCTCGCCTTGAGACGCAGGCGTGCGCCCATCGGCAATGCGCCGGCCGTTTCACCGGCGCGATGCGAGGCGGGATAGACGTAGCCGTTGGTCGCACGCACTGTGACCCGGAACGCGTGACGGATCTCGCCGGGCGCGGCCACTTCGTCGTATTGCACGAGACCGGGGAGAATGGCCAGTCCCGCCGCGTCCGCCGAGGTCCAGGTGTCGGGGCGTCGGTCATTGCGGTTCATGTAGTAATGCGCGCCCGAGCCGGCCTCCCAGTTCGTGCCGTTGAACCAGACGTTGTACAGCTCATAGAGCCTGTTGTTCGTCTCGTCCACAATGAGAATGTGCCGGTCGCTGTCGTCGCGCAGGTCGACGTTGCCGGGCTGGCCGCCTTCAATCCACCCTGAGGTCGTAATGGCCTCGTCCGGGACGGGATAAAAAGGAATGGACTGCTCGGTGGTGTGATCGACGCCATCCGATTGATCGGGCCAGAAGAATTCGACGGTTTTCTTCGGCTGCGTCCCCTGCACGCGCAGGATCGGGAATCCGTAAACACCGCCGGCGCCGTCATTGCCGCCGAAATCGGGACGGAGGCCTCGGGTCGGTCCAATGAATTGAATGTAGGCCGCTGAATTCGCGTCGGCCGGCGCCGCACTGACGTCGGTGTTCCACCAGTTGTTTGCGGGAAACAACGGCCGCGGCACGTTCAGCGCCCCTCCCTGAACGGCCCCAAAGGCCGCGGTCGCAGACAGCAGGAGCAGAAGTACACCGGCAAGACGGGGACGCATGACGCAGAGTATCGGCGGGAGTGAGGGAAAGGCGTTGTGACGTCCCTCACCTACGGAGCAGGAACGACGGGAGGCCTCCGGCGGCCGGGGCCATCGGCCCCGGACCCCTGTTGGTTGGCCTAGCCTCCGCGACACA
>DASVRB010000621.1:0-1676 GCA_036388835.1 Thermoanaerobaculia bacterium
GTCGTGTCTCCCCTTCGCGCGGTGTCGCAGCAGCTGCCCGCCATGCCGGCCCGCCGGAGGCGCCCTCGTCGTCTCTCCCGCACCCGCGCCGGCGGCGCACATCGTGCAAAACTGCGCGCCTTATGCTTGTGATGTCTTCCCGACGGCGGTGGGCCGTCACCCTTGCCGTCATGACCGGCATGTTGCTCGCGGCGCTCGAGGCAACCATCGTCGGAACCGCGATGCCCACCATCGTTGCCGCGCTCGGTGGACTCGCGCACTACAGCTGGGTCTTCTCCGCCTACCTCCTCACCTCCACCGTCACCGTGCCCGTGTGGGGAAAACTCTCCGACCTCTTTGGGCGGCGGCGGCTGTTTCAGATCGGCGTCGCTGTTTTTCTCGTCGGATCTGCCTTGTGCGGATTCGCGCAGACCATGACCCAGCTCATCGTCTGGCGGGCCGTGCAGGGAGTCGGTGCTGGCGCGCTCGTGCCGCTGGCCATGACCATCATCGGCGACATCTTCACCCTCGAGGAGCGCGGAAAAATGCAGGGCGTTTTCAGCGGCGTCTGGGGTGTGGCCAGCGTGTTCGGGCCGCTTGCG
This sequence comes from Thermoanaerobaculia bacterium, assembly GCA_036388835.1. Classification (GTDB taxonomy): domain Bacteria; phylum Acidobacteriota; class Thermoanaerobaculia; order Gp7-AA8; family Gp7-AA8; genus QHVT01. The sequence goes on from DASVRB010000621.1 coordinate 582, forward strand.
GGCGGCTTCCTCACCGACCAGCTTTCGTGGCGCTGGGTCTTCTGGATCAACCTCCCTGTCGGTGTGGCCGCGATGGCCTTGATCGGTTTCGCGCTCATCGAGCCGAAGCGCGACTCGCGTCCGTCGATCGATTACGCCGGTGCGACCGTGCTGACCGTTGCGATGACGTTGCTGCTGCTCGTGCTTGGTGAGGGGAGCGATCCGCGTCTGCTGCTGCAGCCGCGCAACCTCGCGCTCATCGCCGCGGTCGTGATTCTGCTCGTTGCGTTCGTGCGGATCGAGAACCGCGCCAAAGATCCGGTCGTGCCGTTCGCGCTCTTTCGCAATCGCGTCGTCTCGGTCTCCATCATGGTCGGCTTTCTCGCCGGGATTGCCATGTTCGCGGCGATCACGTTCGTGCCGCTGCTCGCGCAGGGCGTGCTCGGTGCGACCGCGACCGAAGCGGGATCATTTCTCACGCCGCTGATGCTGTCGTGGGTGCTCGCATCGATCATCGGCGGCCGCCTGCTCATCCGCCTCGGCTCACGCACGCTCGTCTTCAGCGGATTGGTGCTGATGCTGATCGGATTCGCGGCGCTGGCGACGTTCTCCCGCGATACGCCGCGCATGGTGATGGTGTTCGAGCTGATCCTGATCGGCTCCGGCCTCGGCCTGACCATGCTCACGCTGCTGATCGCGGCGCAGCACGCGGTGCCGCGCGAACAGCTCGGCATCACCACCTCGCTCAATCAATTCTCGCGCTCGATGGGTGGGGCGCTCGGCGTTGCCGTGCTCGGCGCGTTGCTGGCCGCCGGTCTCGCGCAGTTCGCGCACGATCCGAACGCGCTCGTGAACCCCGAGGCACGGGCCAAGATCGCGCCTGCCGAGCTGCGCCAGTTGCAGGGCGCGCTCGAAGGAACGCTGCGCACCATCTTCTGGACCAGCGCCGCCGTCGTCGCCCTCGCCCTCGCCGCCGCGTTCCGCCTCCCGCGCGGCCGCGTCGGCGAACGCCCCTCGAGCGAACATGCCGGCGAGACGATGGTCATGGCCGAGATGACGAACATCGACGCCGCGCACGAGCCGAAAGGGTAGGGTCTGAGCAGAACGCACGCACTT
>DASVRB010000622.1:0-19745 GCA_036388835.1 Thermoanaerobaculia bacterium
CCCCGCACTCCAAATAGCGCACCGTTTGTTGCCCCAGGCCGGACGGGCCCGTGTCGCGCCAGGCGCGGTCCAGGCGACAACAAACGCCGCGGGCCGGGCCCGCCCGCCGGAGGCCTCTCGTCGTCCTCTCACACCGACGCGATGACCTTCAATTCGACTGCAATCGGCGTCGGCAGCGAGTCCACACCGACCGTCGTGCGTGTCGGCTGAATCGTGCCGAAATACTCCGCGTACACCTCATTGAAGCGTTTGAAATCGCGTTGCATGTCCGTCAGGTAGACCGCCACGTCGATCACCTTTTCCAGCGAGCTGCCGGCGTCTTCGAGAATCGCCTTCACATTCTCAATACAGGCGCGCGTCTGCACTTCGATGTCGTGACCCGTGATATTGCCGGAAGCGTCGCGAACCAGGCCTGGGATTTCGCCCGTGCCCGGCGTGCGCGGCCCAATCCCCGACAGGAACAGAAAATCGCCGACCCGGCGTGCGTGCGGATACGGCCCCACCGGCGCCGGCGCACGGTCGGTGCGGACGACGTTCGGATCCCGTGGAGCGGCGGCGGCTTCGGCCGCCGGTTTGTGAGGCGGGCGTTGCGCACCGGTGGGGGGCGCCGACTGTCCCGCCATCTCCGTCTGCGACGACATCTCGCTCTCGCGATGCACTTCCGGGCCGTCCGTCAGCACGTTGTGGGTCTCGAGGCCGGTACCGCGTTCGGCATTGAGATCGCCGACCGGCCCTTCGTCGAATTCCTTCTCCCAATCCATCTGCTTCCGCTCGTTCGGCGTCAGCTCGACGATCGCGTTTCCGGTGCCCCAGACCGGCTGGTAATCCCAAACCTTCCCGTCGTACTTGTTGTGCTCGCCCATCACCGCGCCGAGCCACCAGACAGCCTTGAAGCCCATATCCGCGTTGGCCTCGCGGGCAAAATCGCGCGCCACCTGCGCCACGTCCTCGAGACGCCCTTCGCCGAACATTTCGAGCAGCTTCCGGTTCCACTCGTCGTCTTTCTGCGACGAGATCCGGTCGTGCGCCGGATCGATGTCCGCGACTTCGTAGCGATTGGAGAAATTCGTGACGCAGACGACGATCGTCTTCTTGCCATACGCGTCGATGGCTGCACGTCCCGCGATACCGAGCGCGCGCGTTTCTTCACGTTCCGCGTAGATGTTGCACGACACCACAGAAGCCGGAATGGCATTGTCGGGATTGAGCAGCTTCAATGCGACGACGGTCCCGGTATCGATCGGAAACCCGTGATACGCCACAGTGGCGGCCTGCATCCCGCGGCTCTTCGCAATCCCGCAATAGAGCTTTCCGAACTCCGGATCGATCCTGAATTCATAAGGGATCGACCCATACTCGTACCAGTTCGCGTCCACCAGCGTCCACGCCGGCTTCGGCGCGACCTGAAACAAATGTCCGATGACCGAAAACCATTGCGTTGAATAAACGAGGAGCAACTCCGCGCCGGAATTCGCAATCTCGCGACCGACCGCTTCATAAGAACGCCGCAACGACGCCCAGCCGGCGTTCTTATCGGGCGCAAGAAGTGGGTGGGGCTGCCCCGGAACGATATAAGCCTTCAGGATCAAGCCGCACCGCCGTGGCTGGTCATCTCGCCTTTCAACTGCGGATCCCAACCGACAATCGCGTTTCCGGTTCCGATCACGGTTCCATAGCCATAAACCTCTGCCGCGTAGTCGGGAAAGTTCAGCGCCGACAGCATCCACGCCAGCGATCCTGCTTTCACTTCGGATACGGCGTGGTCCATGAATTCGGGGAGGATGGCGATCAGTTCTTTTGTACGGCCGTTGCGCATGAGGTCGATGACCTGCATGTCCCACAGGTAGCCGGAGTGCTCGTAGACGTGCTCGCGCGACATGTCTTCAGGGATTTCGGGCTCGGTGGTGAAGTGGCGGTGCGACAGCGTGTTGGATGCGAGCAGCACGGCGCGCTTGCCGCTCTTCTCGATGGCGCGTCTGGTGGCCTGGCCGAGCTTCAGCATCTGGGCCTGGCCCATTTCATTGGAGAAGTAATAAGGCGAATTGTTGGAGGAGATGCCGACGATCGGGATGTCCCATTCGGGATTCATCATGTGGCACGAGACGATCGTGCCGTAGTCGACGCGGAAATCGGGGTTGCGCATCATCTTGGTGATGAGCCCCATCTCCCGTCCTTCTTCTGCAATCAATTCCGCGAGCTCGACGTCCACTTTGACGTCGTACTGAAAGCGGAAGAGATTCGGGAAGATCGGATCGACCGACAGGCCGTGAAACTCCGGCAGGCCGAGGAAGTGATGGCCGATGACCGTTTGCCAGTGCGGTGAGTGGACGAGAATCACGTCCGGCTTCTTCGCCAGAAAATGCTTGCGCGCGCGCTCGTAGCCCCAGCGCAGCGTTTCCCAGCCGCATTCCGACTTCGGCTCGTTGCGCCAGTGGTTCTCGCCGTAAACGATGTGAGGAGGATGCGGCGCAAGCACGCCGCCGACGATCTGTCCGTTGCTCATGATTGATTGCCTCAGCGATTCATCGGGTATTCGTTGATCCAGTGGAAGCCGCGGTTGGTCAGGAGGAATTCGGGCATCGGCGCTTTGTGCAGCGTCGCCTCGAATTTCCTGCCGCCGACTGTCCCGTCGAAAATCAGCGTCGATGCGTCCGGTTGCCGGTAGGCGACGGTGCCGTTCCGTTTCGGGTCGCGGCCTTGTTTGAAGGTGAGCGTTTTCTTCTGTTCGTCGTGCGTCATGAAGTAGCGGAACCGCGTGTCGTCCATCTGATCCACCGCGGCGAACCGTTTGCCCGTGACGATGAAGCGGCGCCAGCGATCTTTATCGGTGGTCAGCGGCGGACGGTCGACGCCATCGACGCGCATGGCATCGACGGTCCAGATGCCATACAGCGGCGCCTTTTCGTTCGGCTCGCGTTTCCACTCGTTCCACATCGTGATCGCCTGCGAGAAGCTCATCACGAGCACTGCGAGCACAAACACGGTGCGCAGCACACGCGACGCGGTGTCTACGCGCGGATTGTCGAAGCGCGGCCGCAGCTTCGCCGGCTCGACGCGCTGATTGAGCACGAACATTCTGGCCAGTCGCAGCGCGTCTGGTGCCGCAATGAACAAGGCCATGAACAGCAGATGCGACGAATAGAGCTTCACCGGCACGTCGTAGCTGAAATTCAGCATGGCCACGTTTGCCATGACGCCCGCGGTAATCAGCGCGCCGAGCAAGGCCGTCCGCCGCGCCGTCAATAAGAGGCCGGCAATGAGCTCACCCGCGCCGGTGAACATCGTGTAGAGCACCGACGCGCTCATGAACGTCCAGAGCATGCCCATCGGCGACATGTCGCCGACCGGCTGCGTCAGCCGGTCGAGGCGCAACGTGCCGAACTGCAGCGGGATGATTTTCGCGACGCCATACCCGATCATCGCCAGCGCCAGGCCGAAGCGGACGTACGTGCGCAGCCACGCGTACAGGAGCGGATAACTCGGCCGCGCACGGTCGACCACCGACCAGACCAGCGTCGCAAACGCCGCGATGACGGCATAGACGAAGATCAGCACGTAATCGAAGGTCGTGTCACCGCTGCCGTTCGGCAGCACGTCGGCCTTCACGCCGAACACGGTCATTGCGACCGGTTGCACGATGCGTTGCCACAGCGCGAAGTATTTGCTCCACAACTCCAGTGCCGCTTCCGACGCGAAGATCTGCCAGAGGAAGGCGATGTTGTAGAGGCCGAGATAGACGAAGAGGAAGCGGAAGGAAACGCGCGTCGGCAACGTCCAGTGCGGCTCGGCCGCGGTCGCAATGTCCGCTGTAGACGCGACTGGAACGGAATCACCCCAGCTTGACGCAGACATTCTTCGCCTCCGTGAAGAAGTTGAGCGATTCGAATCCGCCTTCGCGTCCGACGCCGCTTTCCTTCGCGCCGCCGAACGGCACGCGCAGGTCGCGCAACAGCCAGCAATTGATCCAGACCGTGCCGGCGTGCAATTGCGCCGCGACGCGATGTGCGCGCTGCAGGTCGCGCGTCCAGACAGTGGCCGACAATCCGTATTTTGTCGAATTCGCCAATTGCACGGCTTCGTCGTCGCTGTCGAACGGCGTAATGGTCACGACGGGTCCGAAGATCTCTTCCTGCAATACGCGGCATTCGCAGGTCAGGCCCGTAACGACCGCCGGCTCGAGATAGAAGCCACGATCGCCTACGCGATTGCCACCGGTGACGATCGTGCCCCCTTCCTGTTTTGCGAGCTCGAGATACCCTCTGACTTTTTCCAGGTGCGCCTGGCTGATCAGCGCACCGACGTCGGTCTGAGGATCGGTCGGATCGCCAATGCGCAGTCTCTTTGTGGCGTCGACGAAGCGCTCGACGAATTCGTCATAGATCGCGCGCTCGACGAAGATGCGCGAGCCGCAAAGGCAGATTTGGCCCTGATTGGCAAAACTGGAACGAATGGAGGTAGCAACAGCGTCGTCGAGATCGGCGTCGGCGAAGATGAGGTTGGGGTTTTTTCCGCCGAGTTCCAGTGAGAGTTTCTTGAACAGCGGTGCGGCCGCCGCGGCGACGCGTGCACCGGTCACTGTGCCGCCGGTGAACGAGATCATCGGCACGTCGGGATGCTCGCAGATCGCGGCCCCCGCTTTGGCGCCGTAGCCATGCACGATATTCAGTACGCCCGGCGGCAGTCCCGCTTCAATGGAGAGCTCGGCCAGCCGGTTCGCGGTCAGCGGCGTCAATTCCGAGGGTTTGGCAATGCACGTATTGCCGCTCGCAATGGCCGGCGCAATTTTCCACGACAAGAGATACAGCGGCAGGTTCCACGGCGAGATCAATCCCGCCACGCCGATCGGCTGCCGCAATGTGTAATTGAGCGCGACCTGATCGGTCACATGCGCTTCAGTGGCTTGATGCAGGATGGCCGTCGCAAAAAAGCGGAAATTGGCGACGGCGCGCGGGATGTCCATCCGCCTCGCCAAGGACACCGGCTTGCCGTTGTCGTCGCTCTCGAGTCGCGCCAGTTCGTCGAGGTTCTGGTCGATGAGGTCGGCAAGCTTCAGCAGAATTTTCGAGCGTTCTTCTGTAGCGGTCGTCGACCAGCTCGGAAAGGCGCGTTTCGCCGCCGCCACCGCGGCATCGACGTCGGCGCGATCGCTGTCCGGAATCTGCGCCAGCACGTCGCCTGTGGCGGGACAGATGTCGTCGAGATATGCACCCGATTGTGGCGCGACGAATTGACCGCCGATGAAGTTTGCAATGCGAGGGATCTCCGGCTGTACCGCGACAGCCGCCCCCTCATGCGCACTCATCGCGGTGCCACCGGAGATCCCTCGCGTCCGCTCGGGATGAATTCGGTCGGATCGAACTCCCAGCGATCGATGTCGGGATCCCACGAATCCCACGGCACGATCCCGCCCATCCGTTCCCGCAACCCGGGCGGTATGACCTCGGGGACGATGAATGCTTTCTGGCGGCGCAGTTTGTACGGGTTGCGGAACTCGAATCCGAGCACGCCGAGGATGTAGCGGGCGATGTACCAGGTGGCCTGTGGGTTCCAGCCGTGCGCGATCTTCACCACCACGCCGAGGCCGTCGGGATATTCGGGATGTTCGATGGCGAGGCCGAGCAGACCGTCCGCCCCTTCCTTCGCGACCACGCGGCCGCCGCACGCTTTGAGGATCGTCGAGTCGAGGCGATTGAAGCCGCCGATGAGGTCGGGATGCGCGACCATCGAGCTCCAGATCCAGTCCGCATCTTTTTCGGTGACGAGGTTCGCGAACAGCTTCGCGAGGTCCGTCACGGTCATCGAAACGGTCGGCAGTCCGCAGCCGTCTTTCGCGATGCGGCCGGTCTTCCACTCATCGCCGAGCACGCGTCCGATGTAGCCGAGGTACTCCTGAAAAAAAGGATGGTGCGGCCAGACGTAGCCGACGCGCCGCCAGCCGCGAATGCGGCAGCCGCGCAGGATGCCGGCGTGCTCGCCGGAACAACAGTGATACCAGCGCCGCGGGCGGCGCACCTGCCGGCCGAACTGCACGAGCGGCACGTCGTGCGGCGTCTGCATCAAGCCCCACTCCGCCTCGCGCAGAATCGAGCGCGCCACCGCCACATGCTCCGTGTCGCCGTTGTGCGACGCGACCGAGATCGCCTGCTGTTCTGTCGTCAGCTCGCGCGCAAAGTCTTTGGCGAAGACCTTCATCATGATCGGCTTCACCATCGAGCGCCCGTAGACCTCGACATTGCCGCCGAACGAGTAAAGAAGGTTCTTCCCCGTCACCCACGACACCGCCCCATGAATCGTGTTCTCCGCCACGCCATTGCGCCGGTACTCGACCAGCGGCTGCCAGTTCGGCATCGCGCGCGCAAAATTCGGAGCTGCGGCTTCGTCGAATGTCTTCGGAGGGGCTTCGGTGATCGCCATATCTTTTTTGAGGGCGCTTAGGCGCTTAGGCGCTTGGGCGCTTGGGTGAGTTGTCGTGAGTAGTCTAGGAGCATTCTGAGGTAGGCGCTCGACGCGCCTCGGGTTTAGGCGCTTGGGTGGTCGTTCGCTCGTTGGAGACTCGTACGGAGTGCGCGCAGGAGGCGCGAGACTTCCTCCACGTTCCGTCGCATTTCTGGAACTCTGCCGGCCGAACATAGCCGACATCGCACGCGAGGTACAGGTGTGAAAGCAGCTCGAAGCAGGAGCCTCGTGCAATCGTCACGAATCGGTGGAACTCGACGCCGGCGCGGCCGAAGCCTTCCGCGATGTTTGCCGTGATCGAGACCGCCGCTCGCTGCATCTGGCGAACGAGTGCGTAGTCGCCAGCGAGCTCCCGTTTCCGCGTGATTTCATAGACCGCGCCTGCGAGCTCCCGCGCTTTCTGCCACGCGACCAGATCCTCGAATCGTTCAGCGCGCACTCACACATGCCTCCTCGCCCCGACGATGCACTACCCAGGCGCCTAAGCGCCTAAGCGCCCGCGCGAAGCGCCGCGCCCAGCGTCGGGACGACGCGCTCCATAAAATCGCTCATATTTTTCATGACGCGTTTGGAATCATGATTATTGAAATCGAACCACAGCATCAGCCGATCGCCTGGATCGAAACGCTCAGCCATTTGGGCGCGGATCTGCTCGGCGTTTCCGACCAGCGCATTGTTCGTGGCGCGGCGGACTTTTTCTTCGTCGAGGGTGCCTTCGAGGGCGCGCCAGTAGTTGCCGAGGGCGGCTTTGGCTTCGTCGTGGGCTTGGGCGGGGTCGTCTTCGTTGATGAAGACGAGGACGGTGCGCGGCATGAGACGGCGCTGCCAGGTGCCGCCGTCGGGGTGGTAGTGCTCGCGCATCCGCTCGTTGGTTTTCTCGATCTCGTCGCCGGGGGTGATGGAGAGATTGAAGACGCCGACGGGAAGAATCGTGTTGGCAAAGATCTGCGTGGCGGGATCGTGCGAGCCGATGGAGAGGCGCAGCAGGTCCATGCGCGGTTCCTGCGGGACGATCTTCAGGTTCGGAAAGCGCCAGCGCGGCTCGAGCGGAATCTCGTCAGTGGCGTGACCGTACGCCTCCTGCGCGCGCGCCCAATCTTCATCTTTCCGAAAGTCGGAACGGCGCAGCGAGCGCGCGGCGATCATGCGCGAATTGAGCGTCTCCCCTTTCAGCAGGCGGAGAAAAATCTCCGTCGCCTCTTCAAAAATCTTGTTCTTCACCACCGGCCACGCCGCCGCCTCGACGGCGTTGCGCGGAACGATGCCGTACGGGATGTTGATGAAGGGAAAGCGCCCGGAGGCGAAGCCGATCGTGAGGAGGCGGCGCTCGTTTTCATCAAGGCCGTGCAGCGCGAGAAACGTCTTCACGCGTTCGGCGGCGGCGATCGGGCCGCCGTTCGCCAGGATGTTCATGATCGCGGAGCCGACGCCGATGCGCCGCGTCCGCGCGAAGATGCGATGCGCGAGCTGAAGGATGTCGGTGTTGAGGCCGATCTCGCCGACAAAGTGCGGGATGACCGCGCCGGGATTGGTCTTCTGCACTTCGGTGGAGAGGTGGCTCTCGGCGATCCAGGCGGTGCCGAAACCGAGCCGGTCGGCGAGCTCGATCTGCTCGAAGAAGTTTTCGAACATCACCTTCTCCGGCGGCATGTAGCCGTCCACTTCGGTCTGTGAAATCGAGAAGAAGATGTCGAGCTCCATCGGAGCGCACTACATTAGGCGACATGAAACGCGCGATCAACTTCGCTCTTCTGCTGTTCGTCATGGCGTGCGCGACCGCGCCGGCGGTTCCGCTGAACCGGTACGGCCTCGCCGTCGTGCCGGATGTGGCGACGTATCACCGCCTCGCGAGTGCCGATGCCGACAAGCGTCTCGTCGATCTCGCCACGCTCGGCATTCCGCTCGACGTGCGGTACGCGACGGCGAACAACTTCATGAAGAAGGTGCTGTATCCGGTGGCGAAGTCGTATCTGCGCGCGCCCGCCGCGAACGCGCTGGTCGAAGTGCAGCGCGAGCTCGCGCCGCGCGGCATCGGCATCAAAGTGTTCGATGCGTATCGCCCGTATCGCGTCACCGAGGCGATGTGGGAGCCGATTCAGGACCCCGATTTCGTGGCCGATCCGTCCAAAGGCTCACGCCACAATCGTGGCGCGGCGGTCGATCTGACGCTCATCGATCTGCGCAGCGGCGCCGAGCTGGCGATGCCGACCGCGTACGACGACTTCACGAGCCGCGCGCGTCACGACTTCAACGATTTACCTGCCGAGGCGCTGGCAAATCGCGCACTGCTGCGCGACGTGATGACGAAGCATGGCTTCGTCCCGCTGCCTTCCGAATGGTGGCACTACGATTTCGGCGGCTGGGAACGATTCGAGTTGATGGATGTGCCGTTGAGCGAGCTGTAGGCGCGCTCAACGGCGTACAAAGAGGTGCCTGTGATGCGCCGTGGACAGCTGACGCGTCAGAACCGCGTCACCATCGAGATCGACCCGACTTTGTAGGTGTCGGACGTGTCGTAGGCGAGGTCGATCTGGAAGCGCGGCCACGCCAGGCCGGCGCCGATCGTGTAGTGATCCTGGTCCTCGCCTTTCGGGAACAGCATCGCTTCGGCGACGAAGCTCGGGTGATTGAGCGGGCCGTTCCAGGTGATCGAGTGCGCGGGATCGCGCCAAAAGCCGGCGCGCAGCGCGACCGGGATGCGCGTCGCGAACAGGTACTCCGCGCCGAACCGCATCTCCAGCGCATCCTCGGCCACGAACGGCTCGTCGATGCCGCTCACGTCGGCACCGGTCGCGGCGAACTGATCGACGAGGTTCGAATACGTGACGTGCACCGCGTCGACGTTCACCGTCAGCGCCGGGATCGGGCGGATCGAGACGCCGAGCCCGGCGACGTCGGGGATGTGGAAGCTGGTGTTCGCGACGGTGATGAATTCATTGTTCGTGTTCGCGTCGGCGTAGAAAAGCGGCGCGTCGTACTGCGGCCCCTGCTTGTAAACACCGCCGACGCTGACCCAGTCGAGCGGCGCCCATTTGAAGCCGACGGAGAAGGTCGTATCGGCCTGCTCGACGATCTCGACTTCGCCGTTCCGCTCTTCGGCAGTGGCCTGGATGATCACCTGCTTCGGCTGGAAGCTGCGCGTGTAGCGGAACGTCGCGGCCGACTCCATGAAGCGCTGATGCCGCGCGGTCACGCCGACGGAAAACTTCGGCAGGACCTGCCACGCGGCGGTGAGACCGTACGTGCGCTGACGCACCGAAAGCACGGAGAAGAAGGGGTCGATGATCTGCTGGATGCAGGCGAACGGATCGTTCAACTGCTGGCGGCGCTGCAGGCACTCGGCGCGCGTGATCGGCTCGCCGAGGAAGCGGACGTCATTGGTGCCGGCGATGCGCTCGGTCGGCATGTAGAAATCGGGGAGCGGAGTGACCTTGCCGGTGAAATCGTCGGTCTGGGGAGCGACGACACCGCCGCCTTCGTTGTTCAGCGGCTCGTGGTAGTACGCGCCGACGGTGAACTGCTTGATCGGAACGACGACGCTGGCGAAGGAGATGACGGCGGCGTTGCTGTGGTGATTGAACGCGGTGCGCTCGATCTCCGGGAAGGTGCCGCTGGTGGTGAACGACTGCTGCTCGACGAAGTTCCGCAGCTCAATCGACACCTCGGGCTTGCGGAGGATGGTGAGACCGGCCGGATTGGCCTCGGCGGCGGAGGCGTCGTCGGCCAGGCCGAGAAACGCGCCTCCCATGCCGAGCGAGCGCGCGCCCGGATTGCCGAAATTGAACTGCAGACCTGACAGCGCCTCGATGTCGACGTTCTGCGCAGCCATCGGCAGCGCCAGCGTCGCGGCGAGCGCGATCATGAGTTTACGCATGTGATTCCTCCCGAGAGTTGGACGGCCGGAAGGATAGCAGAGGGGATTTCGCTCCTAAGCAGAACGCTCGTGCTTCGTGGACGGATGAGGAGACGACCGGGGGCCTCCGGCGGCCGGGGCCACGGGCCCCGGACCCCGTGTGTTGGCCTAGCCTCCGCGACGTCTGTGGCGAGATTCGACGCTGTGTCGCGGAGGCTAGGCCAACCTGCGGGTCCGGGCCCGCGGCCCGGCCGCCGGAGGCCTCTGGTCGTTTCCCGATCTGTTCGTGAAGTAAGAACTACACCCGGCCGGCGTGGACCGCTTCCGTCACGATCTTCAGCACTTCATCGGGGGTGCCGAGCTGCTTTGCGCGGTCTTTGCGCCAGCTCCATTCCACGTGACCGTTCGCGAGACTCTTCGCGCCGATGGCGATGCGCAGCGGGAAGCCGATCAGGTCCGCGTCCTTGAACTTCACACCGGGGCGTTCGTCGCGATCGTCGAACAGCACGTCCACGCCGGCGGCGAGGAGCTGCTCGTAGATCTCGTTCGCTTGTTTGAGGACCGCTTCGTCTTTGCCGACCGACGTCACGACCACTTCGAACGGGGCAATCGGCATCGGCCAGATGATCCCGTCGGCGTCGTGGCTCTGCTCGACGGCTGACGCGACCGTGCGTCCGATGCCGAGGCCGTAGCAGCCCATGATCATCGGCTCGCGTGTGCCGCCTTCATTGATGTAGTTCGCCTGCATCGCCTCGGAGTACTTCGTGCCGAGCTTGAAAATGTGGCCGACTTCAATACCGCGATGCACCTCGACCGCCGTGCCGCAGCGGACGCAGGGGTCGCCGGCGCGGGCGGTCGTGAAATCGCCGTACTCCGGCTCCGGAAAATCGCGGCCCGGGACCGCGTAATCGAGATGGTGATCGCGCTTGTTCGCGCCGACGATCCAGCGCTTGCGCCCCTTCAGCGAAACGTCGGCGAGGACGCGCGCGCACTTGGTGCCGACCGGACCGCAGTAGCCGATCGGACCGCCGGTCGACTCCTCGAAGCGCGATTCCGCCAGCATCTCCATCTTGATCGTGTTGAGATGATTCTTGATCTTGATCTCGTTGCCGTCGCGGTCGCCGCGGACCAGCACCATCACCGGGCCGTCATCCGTGTCGAAGACGAGCGTCTTCACGAGCTGCGCGGTCGGCTTGTGCAGGAAGCGGCCGACATCGTCGATCGACTGCGTTCCGGGCGTGTGCAGCTCCGCGATCGCTTCTGAAGGCGCGGGCTCGACCTCGTCCTCGAAAAACTTCGAGGTCGCCTTCTCCACGTTCGCGCCGTAGCGGCAGCTCGGGCAGCTCACCACCGCGTCTTCACCCGACTGCGCGAGGACCATGAACTCGTGCGATGCCGAGCCGCCGATGTTGCCGGTATCAGCTTCGACCGGAACGTGGTCTAACGCGCAGCGATGAAAGATCCGTGTATACGCGTCTCGCATCTCATCGTAATGAGCGTCGAGAGACTCGCGCGTCGCGTGGAACGAATACGCGTCCTTCATGATGAACTCGCGGCCGCGCATCAAGCCGAAGCGCGGGCGGACTTCATCGCGGAACTTCGTCTGGATCTGGTAGAGCGAGACCGGAAGCTGGCGGTACGAGCTGATCGAGTCGCGCACCGTATCGGTGATCACTTCCTCATGCGTCGGACCGAAGACGAAATCGCGCTCGTGCCGGTCCTTGATGCGCAGCAGCTCTTTTCCGTACTTTTGCCAGCGTCCCGACTCCATCCACAGCTCGGCCGGTTGAATGGCCGGCATCAGCAGCTCGGTCGAGCCGGCGCGCGTCATCTCCTGACGGACGATGTTCTCGAGCTTCTGCACCGAGCGGAGGCCGAGCGGCAGGTAGGTATAGATGCCGGCCGCGACCTTGCGGATCATGCCGGCGCGCATCATCAGCTTCTGCGAGATGACGTCCGCGTCGGCGGGAACTTCACGAAGGGTATTGATGAAATAACGGCTCCAGCGCATGGGGGCGGCATTGTAGCGGACGTGCGAAACAGGCCACCGACGCAAGGCCGCGGCCGCTACGAACGACGCCGCTTGCGCACCTGCAACCGTATACCCCGTTGTGACATGGAACGCCCCGTTCGCTGTGTTACTACTGAGGTCTCGCATGCACGACGATCAAGTCCTCGTTTTTGAGCGTCCGCCCGTCTCGCGGATCGTGTCGTGTGCGGCGTCGTTCGGCTCGGCGGCGTTGTTCTTCACCTACCTGGCCGAGCACCCGACCGACTACAAGACGCTGCCGCTCGTTTTGCTCGTGCTGCTCTTCCTCGGCACGGTCGCGGCTGCCGTCGTGCAGTACGGCGATCACATCTACTTCAGCGACATCGGTGTGAAGTACGAGAACCGCCTCCTGAAGCTGTTCGGCAAGCGGTGGGACTGGATGCGCTGGGAAGACATCCTCGAAGTGCGTGAGGTCAAAGAGAAGGTCCTGATCCTCCTCTCGCGCGACGGCCGGCGCATGCTGGTCGATGCGATCGTTGGCTACACGATTGCACGATCCGAAATCGTGAGGCGAGCTCCGCAGGCAATCCTGTCGGGAACGCTCGTCCGAGACGATTCTTGACCCGCGAACGTAAACGCCTCCTTGCTGCCGTAGCCGCAGTCGTCCTGATCGCATTCGCTGTACTGACGACGCTGATCGTCCGCGAGCGCGTGCAGCGCCGCCGCGTCTTCCGTCCTGCCGCCGGTGAAGTGAAGCCGGAGCCGCCGCGCGAAGTGCCGCCGGTCGCGCAGTGGACGTCGACCTTCGCAACGCTGTCCGGCGAAGAGCTCGCCGACCTGCTCGAACAGATCGAAAAGCGCGATCCCGAAAAGTACAAGCAATGGTCGCTCGCCTATCTGCACGCACGCGCGCTCGTCGACGACGATGACGACGACGCGATCGAGAAGCTCGCGCCGTTTCTGGCGAAGAACCATCCGCTGCGCGACCGCGCGCTCTATCACCGCGCCACGATCGCGGAAGGCGCCGAGGCGAGCCGCTTCCGCACCACGCTCATCTTCGAACATCGCGAGTCGATGTATCGCGACGAAGCGGTCGATGAAGAGCTCGAATACCTGGCGAGCCTCGGCGATCCGAAACCGCTCCTCGCATTCGCGGAGCGCATCGCGCCGACCGCGTCGACCGAACGGCGTCGCGAGATCAGCGCGCGCATCGTCGAGGCGCTGGTCGAGGAAAAGCAGCTCGACGCGGCGTTCACGCGCGGGCTCGCGCTGCTGCGCGGCAACATCGGAGACGATGCCGCGGATCGCGTGACGCGCTCGCTCGACCTTCCCGAGATCATCAACCGCCTCAATCCCGAGCAGCTCGCGCTGTTCGGCGAGACGTTCCAGCGCCACCGCCACTACGACCGCGCCATCGCCCTTCTGCAGCTCGCGATCAATCGCGCGCCGAAAGCACCGCCGCAACGCGCCGCGATGCTGGTCGCGCAGAAGAGCAGCAAGAAGAAAGCGCCCGCGAAGAAAAAGGCTGCTCCGTCGAAGAAAGCGGCCGCTTCCAAAAAGAAAGCCGCTCCCGCGAAACCGGCACCTCCCCCTCCTCCACCCGCGAACCCGCGCGCGCGCATCGACGAGCTCGAGTTCGCCCTCGGCCGCAGTTACTTTGGCGCGGAGCAATACGCCGAAGCGCAGCAGGTGTATCTGCGCGGCGCGGCCGCCACGCCCGATCCGCGGCAGAAGGCGACGTTCTTCTGGCACGCCGCACGTGCGGCGCAATTGCGCGGCGACGACCGGACGGGCGAGCAGTTGATGACGCAGGCGATCGCGGTGAAGGGCAAGCACGCCGCGACCACCGCGGCGCTCACGCAGCGCATTCGCACGCGGCTCAAGGCGCGGCAGTTCGCGGCGGCTGCATCCGATCTCGCCCTGCTGCGCCGCATGTCGCCGAACGAGCGGGCCATTCTCGACGGCTCGCTCGCATACGCGGTCGGCATGCTCGCCGCGAACAACACCGCCGCCGCGATCTCCGCGCTCAACTCGGTTCCGCCGGCCCTGCTCGATGACTACGACCGCGCGGAGATTGCGTATTGGCGCGCGCGAGCCCTAGAGAATCGCGATGCGCCTGCCTCGTTCCGCGAATACCTCAGCGTGCTGCGCTCGAAAGCGCCGACGCATTTCGCCTACTTTGCGCGCACGCGGCTCGACTCCGCGGCGATGGCGCCGAAGCTCACACGCGAGCTGGCGTTGCGCGAGGCGGAAGTCGCGAAGCTCATCGCAGCGAAACAGTTCGAGGCCGCGAAAGCCGTGCAGACCGATCGCGTCCTCCTGTCGTCGCGCGACCGGCAGAAACAGCTCGCCATCCTCACCTCGATCTATCGCGAGCTGCCGGTGTATCGCGAGGTTCTGCAGCTCGAGCCGAAAGAGCTGCCGCGCTTTCCCGACGTCGATGCGAGCAACACCGATTCGCTGCTGATGGCGATGGGGCTGCACGACGAAGCGGTGCCGGCGATCGAGAGCCGTTTCGGATTGCGGCCCGCCGCGGCCGCGCTCAGCCGCTCGTACGCGCTCAATCTCGCCGGCGCATCACGCGACTCGATCTACGCGATCGAAGTGATGATGAAGGCGGTACCGGAGGACTTCCATCCTGACCTCCTGCCGCCCGTCGTGCGGCAGTTGCTCTACCCGCGCTACTTCTACGAATTCATCTCCGCCGACGCGAAACGCTACGAGGCCGATCCCGGTCTGGTGCTGTCGATCATGCGCGAAGAGTCGCGCTTCAACCCCCGCGCGAAATCGCAGGCCGCGGCGCGCGGGCTGCTGCAGTTCATCATCACCACCGCGCGCGACATCGGCCGTGGCGTCGGCCTCCTCGACGTTGCCCCCGAGGACCTTTACGACCCGCGCGTGATCATCCAGCTCGGCGCGAAATACATCAGCGAGCTCGCCGGGCAATTCGGCGGCAACCGCTACCGCGTCGCCGGCGCCTACAACGCCGGCCCGAAACAGGTCGCCCTCTGGTCGCGCATGCAGCCCGCCGCCGGCGACGACTACTTTCTGACCGCCGTGAATTTCGACGAGACCAAGCACTACATCCGCAAGGTCATGAACTCGTACAACCGCTACAGCGAGATCTACGGAAACGCCGGCCCGCAAGGCGGATTGAGAGCCGAGCCGTAATGTGGAGTGCGGCGACGCCAGTCGCCGCTTTTACTGGGTTTGGAGTGCGGCGACGCGAGTCGCCGCTTTCACTGCCGCAGCGCGAGCTGCGGCTCGCGCGAGTCAAAGCGGCGACTGGCGTCGCCGCACTCCAAAACGATTTCGACGAGACAACGCTGGTCCGCGGGCGGGTTGAGAGCCAGTCGCCGCTTTCACTCCCACAGCGCGAGCTGCGGCTCGCGCGAGTCATAGCGGCGACTGGCGTCGCCGCACTCCAAAACGATTTCGACGAGACAACGCTGGTCCGCGGGCGGGTTGAGAGCCAGTCGCCGCTTTCACTGCCGCAGCGCGAGCTGCGGCTCGCGCGAGTCATAGCGGCGACTGGCGTCGCCGCACTCCAGACTAGATCACCCGTTCGTACAGTTCGCGGTAACGCGGGACGATCTTCTGCTCGTCGAACAGGTCGACCGCCACTTCGCGGCCGCGTTTGCCCATGCGGCGTTGCAGGTCGTCGTCGCGGAGGATTTCGAGGGCGCGCTCGGCCATGCCGTCGACGTCGCCGACCGGCAGGAGGTAGCCGGTCTCGCCGTTGCTCACCACTTCCGGCAGTCCGCCCGACGCGGTCGCGATGACCGGCACCTCGGAGGCCATCGCCTCGAGCGCGGCCATGCCGAACGACTCCGATTCGGACGGCAGCAGGAAGAGATCGCACGCGCCGAGGATCTCTTCGAGGTTCGTGACGTTGCCGAGGAAATGGACGCGGTCGCGCAGGTCATGCGTGCGCGCGAACGCCTCCGCGCGCGAGCGATCGGGGCCATCGCCGACCATCAGCAAACGGCTCGGCACGTGCGGCGCGATCTTCGCGAACGTCTCGACGACATCCATGATCCGCTTCACCGGGCGGAAGTTCGAGACGTGGCAAACCAGCTTGTCGCCGCGCGCGCCGAACGACTGACAGAACGCGCTGCTGTCGCGTTGAAAACGGGCTGGATCGACAAAGTTCGGAACGACGTCGATGGCCTTGCTCGTATTGAAGTTCCTGACCGTCTCGTCCTTCAGCCACTGCGAGACCGCGGTCACGGCGTCCGACACCTCGATGCCGAACTTCGTGATCGGCAGGTAACTCTCATCGCGTCCGACCAGCGTGATGTCGGTGCCGTGCAGCGTCGTCACGACCTTCAGCTTCGATTGCAGGATCTGCTTGGCGAGATGCGCGCTGATCGCGTGCGGAATCGCGTAATGGACGTGCAGGATGTCGAGCTTCTCGTACGCCGCGACCTCGGCCATCTTCGTCGCCAGCGCGAGCGTGTACGGCGGATACGGATCGAACAGCGGATACGGCGTGACCGTGACCTCGTGAAAGCGCACCCGTTCGTGCAGGATGTTGAGGCGCGACGGAGGTGCGTAACTGATGAAGTGCACCTCGTCGCCGTGCTTCGCGAGCGCGAGCCCGAGCTCCGTTGCGACCACACCGGAGCCGCCGAACGTCGGGTAACAGGTGATGCCGATTTTCATAGCGCGCTCACACTTCCCGGCCGCTGTACGCGCCGATCAGATCGTCGATGCGCGGCGGCTGTTTGGTCACGAAGGCCTCGCCGTACTCCGCGTTGATCATCCCGCCGAAATGGCGGCCGCGCGCGTCGATCATGGCGAGGAACTTCGGGTCGGAGATGACGGTCTTCGGTTCCTTCGAATTCGGGTCGTAGAACTGCGACTTGAACGCGGCGATGGCCTTCATCTTCGTCTTCCAGCTCTTCGTCACGTCGACCACGAACGTCGGCGTGACCATGTAGTTCTGCAGGTAATACAGCACCGTCTGCGGGCGATGGGCCGGCAGGCCGGTCTCGAGCGAGCGAAGTCCCGCGTAGAACGACGCGTCGGTGACGATGCGGCCGGCGCGGGTGTGATCGGGATGGCGATCGTCGGGATACGGACAGACCACGAGCGTCGGACGCCAGCGGCGAATCTGCTCGATGATCTGCAGCTCCTGTTCGCGTCCGGTCTGCAGATTGCCGTCCTGAAAATCGAGCTGATGGCGGAACGTCGCGCCGAGGGCTTTCGCCGAATTCGCCGCTTCCCGCTTGCGCGTCTGCGGCGTGCCGCGCGTCCCCATCTCGCCGCGCGTGAGATCGATCATGCCGACGCGCAGACCGTCCTGCACCGACTTCGCGACCGTGCCGCCGCACGAAAGCTCCACGTCATCGGGATGCGCGCTGAAGAAGATGATGTCGACCGTATCGTTCATAAACTCACAATCCTGAAGTGCGACGAGTCGGGCTCGACTTCCTCGATGATCCGTTCGCCGAGCTGCTCGCCGTACGTACACCACCAGGCGAACCAGCTCACCACGCGGTCCTGCACGTGGCGATCGGGATAGAGCGTGGCGACCACTTCACGCACCGCGGCGAGGCGCTCCTTGTCTTTGCGGACGAGCCCCTTGATCGCGCGCTCGCTGAGCTTGTTGAAGTGAAACTCGAGATGGCCGATCGATTTGTTGATCGAGCCGGCGAGCGAGTGATCGGCCGGCAGAGCGAGCTGGCCGATCTGCTCGATGCGCTGCATCAGCTCGCGCTTCCCTTCCTCGGCCAGTCCGCGAATGCGCGCCACGCCTTCCGGCTCGCGCTCCGCAAGCAGCGCATCGACGGACGCGAACGCCTCGTGTGGTGCGATCGCGAAACGCTGCATCGCTTTCGCCACGCGTTTGGGAACGACGAGCGCGTGTCCGCGCAGCGCGATGCGAGGCATCGGGATGTTCAGCATCTCGTGCAGCGGGGCGATCTGCGCGTAGTACGCAACCTCGGCCGGACCGCCGAAAAAGACATCGGGCTGCAGCACAAAGTCCTGCAGCAGCGGACGCGTGAGCGCCGAGGTCGAGGTTCGCTCCGCCGCGGTCGCGTCGTTGGTCGGTTGTCGGCGGCCTTCTTCATCGACCGCGAACAGCAGCGTGTATTCGGCGCCGTCGCGCGCGATCACCTGCTCTTTGTAGCCGGCCGCCTCGAGCGCGGTGGCGCGCTCGTGCAGCACGCGCTGGATCTCCTCGCGACGCGAGCGGATCGCGTCGAAGAGAGGCGCGCCGGCGCGGCGCAGCTCCGGCAGCAGCGCGTCGATCAGAATCACTTCACTGCCGAACGTCGACGCGATCAGCTCCGCGAACGAATCGCGGAACGTGATCCCCTCGCGCAGCCACGTCGGACGCGGTATGTCGTACACCGCGAGCAATTGCGTGATGAGCGACTCCGGCACCGGCAGCGAACCGACCACGGTGCGCGACTCCGCGCCGCGCACCGCGCGAATCTTCAACAGATCGAGCTGCCCGTTTTTCGCCGGTACGTTCAGCGTGGCGATCTCGTCGAAATCGTGATCTTCGGTGGCGAGCCAGAAGAACGCGGTGACCGGCGTTCCCTCCGCTTCGAGCGTCCGCTTCATCTTCACCACGCTGGCGAGCTTGGCGAGCGTGTAAAGCGGACCGCCCGCGAAGCCGACCTGCTGCCCCGCGATGATGGTCACGGTGTCGCCCGCGGCCCAGCGCTGCAACGACTCTTTCGCGAAGATGCCCCAGTGCCGGTTCGAAGCGTCGAGCGCGTTCGCGAGCGTTTCGCGTGATGCGTTCGTGGATGTTTCCGGCCGGCGGCCGAAGCGGCCGCCGGTCGATGCTGATGCGCGTGGGAGGAATGTCTCGTCGCCGGCCAGCCAGTCGAGCACGAATTTGTTCATGCCGGGGTATTGCGTGAGCGGCGCTCTCATCGCATCCGGCTCCCGACCAGGATCAGGCGGGGGGACGCTTTGTCGAACTTCGAACCGTCGAAGTCGCCGAACGCGGAGCGGATCGAGAGGCTGCATGAAGTGAACATCGCCGAAATCTCATCGAGGTCATAGCCGCGCACGCGCTCGAGGTAGCGCTTTTCACCGATCGTTATCCGTTTGTTGAACGAGCGGTCAGACGGATCGAACCAGCGTTCGATCTTGACCAGGCCCATCGGCGTCTCGCGCGTCTCGCGCTGCACGAGCTTGTCGAGCTCGCGGTGGACGTTGAGGTAGTCGAAGAGGAACGGCGCGTCCGGCTTCATCACGCGCGCCATCTCGCGCACGACCTGCAGGTTTTCTTCCTCGGTTGCGAAGTAGCCGAAACTGGTAAAGAAGTTGACCAGGCCGTCGAAGACCGTGTCGCAGTAAGGGAGGCTGCGCATGTCGGCGCGCGCGACCGCCATCTCGCCGTATTCGCGGATGCCGGTGCGCAGCATCGTGTACGAGAGATCGCAACCGACCGCGCGGTAGCCGAGCGCCTCCAGCTCCTGG
>DASVRB010000623.1:0-9990 GCA_036388835.1 Thermoanaerobaculia bacterium
GCCGCCGTCGCGGCTCATTCCGGCGGTGGAGCTCGCGGCCGCCGATCTCGCGAGCGACCTGGCCGGCGGCAACGACGACCTCGACTTCATCACCGAGCACCTCACCGAAGCGGAGGTGTTCGCCAAGTACGGCCTCGCCGAGAAAGCGGCCGAGCATCTGCGCGCCGTGCTCGAGCGCGCGCCGAAGAATCTCACCGCGCACGAACGGCTGTTCCGCATCCTCCTCGAGGAAGGGGAGAACGACGCCGCACGCGCGGCCGCGCAGGCGTACGTCACGCTACTCGAGGAGAGCGGCGACCGCGCCACCATCGACGCCGTCAAACACGAGTTCACGCTGCGCGGGCAGACCTTTGCGCCTGCCGCCGCCGCACGCGCGGCCGCGCCGGTCGCGGCTCCAGCACCCGAGCCGACGATCTCGATCGACGACTTTGCGGACGAGACCGCGGACGAGATCAGCTTCGATCTCGACACCCCCTCCGAGCTCGAATTCGAGCTCGAGCCGCCGGCGGATTTCGGTGCGGATACCGAGACGGCCGAGCCGATGCTCGAGGTCACAGAACCGGAGCCGGAGCCCGTGCTCGAGCTCGCACGCGAGCCGGAGCCGGAGCCGGTCGAAGAGCTTTCGACGCAGGAGCTCACGTTCGCGGAAGAGCTGCCGGCCGCGGAAGAATTCGCGGCCGTTGAAGAGCTTTCGCTCGACGACGAGACCGCGCCGGCGACGCTGTTCGAGCCGGAGCCGGTGGAGTCGCTTTCGACCGAGCCGCTGATGGACATCGCGGCCGAACCGATGATGGAGCTCGAAGAGCCGCTGCTCGACCTCGGCCAACCCGATCTGGAAATCGACGAGCCGATGCCGACGCTCGACGAGCCGGTCGCCGAAGAACCGGCATTCGCCGAACCGCTCCTCACCGAGCCGATGTTCGGCGAGCCGGTTGCGGATGAACCGATGTTCGGCGGAGCGATTGCGGACGAGCCGCTGCTCGCGGAACAGGTCGCCGACGAGCCGCTGCTCGAGCTCGAGTCCGAACCTGACCTCAGCTTCGGATCGGTCGCCGAGCCGGAACCCGCCGTCGCGGCATCCACCTTCGACGAGCCCGCTTCCGATCCGTTCTTCGGTACCGAAGCATCGGGCTTCGATCTCGAAGACCTGCCGCTCGAGGAGCTCGGCGAAGTCGATTTTTACATCGAGCAGGAGCTGTTCGACGAAGCGCGCCGCAAGCTCGACGCGCTCTCCGCCCGCTTCCCCGGACACGCGGAGCTCGAGTCGCGCCGCGAGCGCGTCGAAGATGCGGCCACTGCTGCCGCGGCGGCTGCTGTCGTCGCTGCAGCGCCTCCCGCGCCCGCGCGTCCGTCTCTGCTGTCGCGCGATGAGATCGAGACGGAACTGCTCTCCGCCATCCCGGACGACGATGACGATTTCGCGCTGCCGATGGCCCCCGCCACGGCCGCTCCGGCAGCGGCGCTCGCGGAGCCTCCTGCCGCCGCAATGACGGCCTCGCTGGTTCAGGAAGAGAATCTCTTCGCCGACGAGGACAACTTCTTCGATCTCGCGGCCGAGCTGGAGTCGGAGCTCGCCGATGAAGACGAATCGATCTCGCTCTCGGAAGAGGAGCAGTCGCTCGAAGAAATCTTCAAGGAGTTCAAGAAGGGCGTCGAACAGCAGCTCGACTCCGAGGATTACGACACTCACTACAACCTCGGCATCGCGTACAAGGAAATGGGACTCATCGACGAGGCGATCGGCGAGTTCCAGCTCGCCTCGAAAGACCCAAAGCGCGCCGTCGAGTGCGCGTCGATGCTCGGCCTCTGCTTCCTCGAAAAAGGCATGCCCCAGCTCGCGATCAAGTGGTACCGCAAAGGCCTCGAGATGCCGGAGATCACCGAGGACGAGCACGTCGGCCTCCTCTACGACCTCGCCTCCGCCCACCAGGAAGTCGGCGACACCGAGAACGCACAGAAAGCGTTCATGGAGGTGTACGGCATGAACTCCAACTACCGCGACATCGTTTCGCGGATCAAGCAACTGGAAGACTCGCGCCGCTGACGCCGCGCTTCGTCGTTCGCTTCGCTGCACTCGCTGTCAGTTCGCTCGCTGCGCTCGCTGTCGGTTTTCCGCCCGCCCGCAGACCCGTGGTCTCACGCCGCGCTTCGCGCCGGCTGTGGTTCGCCTGTGGCATTCACGCGATGGACAGCGCGGCAACGCCGCGCGTGAGACAACGGGTGTGTGGGCGGGCGGAAAACCGACAGCGGCGAAGCCGCGAACCAAAAGCGAGCGCAGCGAGCGAAACCGGCAGAGCGAGCGACAACGTCGCTCGCTCTGCGAACCGGAACCTTTCCCCACTTCGGTCGTTCTTCAGTTTGAATGAACGACGACGCGCTGATGCAACGGGTTCGAGAGGGTGACGACGACGCCTTCGCCGAGATCGTCGATCGGTACAAGGACTCGCTCGTCAATTACCTGACGCACCTCGTCCGATCGCGCGACCGCGCCGAGGAGATTGCGCAGGACGCGTTCGTCCGTCTCTATCGCAACGCATCAAAGTACAAGGAGCGGGAACGGCTCGGGCCGTACCTCTTCCGCATCGCTACGAACCTCGTCGTCACAGAAGTTCGTCGCGAAAAGCGGTGGAGCCTGCTCCTGCCGCGGTTTCAGGCAAGCACGCGCCAGAGCGCGCCGGCTCCCGACACCACTCTCTTCACGGACGAAATCCAGCGGCAGGTCTCCGCGGCACTCGAGAAACTGCCCGTCAAGTACCGCGCGCCGCTGGTGTTGTTCGAAATGGAAGAGTGGTCGTACGACGAGATTGCAAAAGCGCTAGATATCGCATGCGGCACCGTGAAATCGCGGATCTCACGCGCGCGGGAACTGCTCAGGAAGCACCTCGCGCCCTGGTGGATCGGAGGAGAAGGTCATGAACGAAACACAACTTCGCGGCTGGATGCGAGTCCTGCCCCGAGCGAAAGCATCGCCCGCTTTCACGTCTGACGTGATGCGGCGGATCCGTTGCGAGGAGCGGCGTACGCCCCTCGTCTGGCGGATCAGCGCAGCCCTGGCCATGGCCGCGTGCCTCGTAGTCGTCGTGCATGGTGCGCTCGCGTTCCACGCGCAGCGGCAGCATGTCGCGGCGCTGCGCGCGGAACGGCAGCAGCTCGAGGCCGAGCTCGAAGCGGTCAAGAAGATCGCGAGCGAATCAGAGCCTGTGATCGTGCTCGAGGACGATCGCGGCACGCGCGTGATCATGGATCTCGACTCCGCGATCCAGCCCGCCTCTCTCAGAACATTCGATTGATTTCCGGAGGAAAACCATGAAAACACGCAGCCTCATCACCTTCACATTCGCATTGCTCTTCACCTTTTCCGTCGTCGCAGAGCCGCCGCGCGTCCGTACCCTCGTCGTCCGCGACGGCAAGGTCGTCAGCGAGACCGGCGGTGACGTCGTCGAGTTCCACACGCTCCTCGGCGGCAAGCGCGCACATCTCGGCGTCAGCCTCGTCGATCTCACCAGCGACCTGCGCGAGCACTACGGCGCGTCGAAAGAGAGCGGCGTGCTCGTCGGCGACGTCGAGAGCGGCAGCCCGGCCGACAAAGCGGGTCTGCGCGTCGGCGATCTGATCCTCTCGATCGACGGCAAGGACGTCGCCTCGGCCAACGATCTTCGCCGCGGCCTGCGCGAGAAAAAAGAAGGCGACACCGTTCGCATCGAAGCGCTGCGCGGCCGCGCGCGCCAGACCTTCGTCGCCACCGTCGTCGAGCGTGAGCCGCGCATCCTCGGACCCGGCGACCTCGGCGAGCTGCGCACGCACATCGCCAGCCCCGAGTGGCGCGCGCGCCTCGACACGCTCGGCCCGAACTGCAACGAACTGCAGTCGCGCATCAAAGAGCTCGAGACGCGGCTCAAAGAGCTCGAACGGAAATTGCAGAAATAGATCGCGAACATCGCGTTGAGGGGGCGGCCGAAAAGCCGCCCCTTTTCGTATACTTGCGTCCGTGAATCGCACGATCGAATCGGCTCTTCGCTTCGTCAACCTGACCGCCGCCGGATTGCTCGCGGGCTCGCTCGGCTTCGGCGACGCCGCGCTGGTGCCGGGCTGGAAAGAAGAGCTGCCGCGCGAAGATGGCCCCGCTGCCAAGCTCGCGAACTGGTTCGATGCGATCGGCCCGGTGGCGCTCGGAAGCGCGGTGACGCTCGCCATCGCAGCACCGCGCGGTGATGGTCCGGCGCGCCGGATCCTCGACTCTGCATCCGCCGTCGGCCTGGCCGGCGTGCTCGCCGCGACGGTCATGGTCACGGTACCGATCAACAAAGAGCTCGAGGCGCAGCCGGCAAGCGACTATCCGAGCGATCGCTCGCATTCGCTGGTGAAGAACTGGAGCCGCGCACACGCGGTCCGCACGACCCTCGGCATCGGCGCGTTCGTCTGCGCGGTCGCCGCGTCGAACATCCCGCGTAAGGCGTAACGCAAACCTCGTCAGTTGCTGAAGTGATCGAACCCCGCGCGCTCGAGCGGGCGCGCGATCCCCTCTTCCTTCAACATCAATCCGCTGCCGCGCGTCATCCGCCCGATCGAATAGACCGGCCGCTTCAGTCGCGTGCTGAGCTGCGACTCCGGCAGTGTCGACGTGAAGAGCAGCGCGTACTCCTCGCCGCCGTGCAGCACGGCATCGCGTACCCGGATGCCGAGCCGCGCGCCGTGGCTGAGGAGATCCTGAAACACGGGGATGCGCTCTTTCTCGATCTCCGCGCCGCAACCGGAAGCCTCGCAGAGATGTGCGAGATCGCTGGAGAGTCCGTCCGAAACATCGATGCACGATGTGACTTCCGCGATCGACGCGAGTGCCATGCCGAGCGCGAGCTCCGGCTCCGGATCGAGCTGCCGCCGAATGGCTGACTCGATGAATTCGCGCTCGACGTACGCATGCGAGTCCTTGCCGAGGAGCGCGAGACCGGCCGCGGCGCCTCCGATGGGACGCGAGAGATAAATGCGATCGCCCGGTTTCGCACCGCTACGCAACAGCGGCCGCGTGACGATGCGCCCGATCGCGGTGATCGAGATCGTCAGCTTTTCCGCGCGCGAAAAATCGCCGCCAACGATCTCGACGCCGTGCTCTTTCGCCGCTTCGGCGTACGCGATCAAAAGCTCGTCGACGTCGTCGTGCGCCCACGGCGGCAGCGCGAGTGCGAGCAGCGCGACCTCCGGCCGCGCGCCCATCGCGGCGATGTCCGAGAGATTCACCGCCAGACTTTTGCGCGCGACGACACGGAGCGGCGTGGCGCGGGTGAAATCGACGTCCTCGACGAGCATGTCGGTCGTGAGCACCTGATCGCCCACCACCGCCGCGTCGTCACCGATTCGCTGCGAGAACAGCTCGCGCACACGCGCGACGAGCTGCGCTTCGTTCATCGCCGTCTCCGCGGATCGCGGTCATACCCGCGACGCGGTTTGGGCGCGTCGGTGCGCGGCTTCGGTGCGTCGTTGCGCGGCGCAGGCGCAGCGGGAGCGCTCTGCGGCGCCCGAATGAAGCGCTCGACCGGAACGATCGGCACGAGCGGCCGCTCGAACGTCTCGTTCTCGTACGTAATCGCTTCGAGGAAGAGGCCGGACGGCGGCGCCGTCGGCTGCCACGGCTCCGCGCGCGCGTGCAGCCGCTGCTCGATGCCGCGTTCGTTCCCGCGCCCGACTTCGACGAGGAACGAGGTCAGCTTGCGCACCATTTTCCAGAGGTAATGCGAAGCGGAAATGCGGAAGAGGATCAGATCGCCGTGGCGTGCGAGCTCGGCCCGCTCGACCACCACGATCCGCGACTCACCTTTTTCCAGCCGCTTGTCGGTGAAGGCGGAAAAATCGTGACGCCCGGCGATTGCGCTCGCGGCGCTCTGCATCGCGTCGAAGTCGAGGCGGTCTTTGATCCACCAGACGAACGGCTTCGCGAATGCGGTGCGCCGCGTGGCGATCTGGTAGAGGTAGACGCGCGAGGTCGCGTCATGCCGCGCGTGAAAATCGTCGCGCGTGCGTGTGACGTCGAGGACGCTGATGTCGTGCGGCAGGAGGTCGTTCAGCTTCCGCGCGAGGAGCAGCGGATCGTGCGTCTTGTGCGAGCGGAGGTGCGCGACCTGCGCAGACGCATGCACGCCGGCGTCGGTGCGGCCGGCTCCTCCGATGTCGACCTCGCCGAGCACGTCGTGCGCGGCGCGGAGCAGGTGGCCCTGAATGGTTTTCTGCGTGTTCCCCTGCGCCTGCCAGCCGGAGTAGCGCGTCCCCTCGTACTCGATCGTCAGTCTGTAGGTCGGCATGCGGCGAGGTGCTCGTGCTCTTTCGCGGGCGCGAACGGCCCCGAATCATACTCGCGAACCACGGCTCTCACCCGCAGCCGCGCGGCATCAGTGCGGCGGCATCCCGGCGCGCCCGCTCGCAACGAGCCACGGGTAGACGTCGCGATAGATCGACGCGAGCTCGCGCAGCTCGCGGGCGACCTCCGGATTCACGGCGATGCGATCGTCGACGCCGCGCGGATCGCTTCGATGGAACAGCATCTCGCCTCGAAATCCGCCGCCGCGGGTCGTCACGCCGTGCCATGTCCAATCGGCCGTACGGATGGTCACACGCCCGCCCGCGTCCCAACTGATGACCGGCCCCCGGCGTGGCTCGGCGAATAGATTTGCGCCGATGATGGGCGCAGGACCGCGGATGCCGAGGAGCCCGAGCAGCGTCGGCAACACGTCGACCTGCGACGCGACGCCGCCGACGGTCTGGCCACCCGCCAGCATCGGCGAGTAAATGATGAGCGGCACACGATGCTGAAGCTCCGCGAGCTCGTGTGCCGTCACATTTCCTTCCGCCGGCTCGACCGCGTTTCCATGATCGCCCGCGATGATGAAGATGGTGTGCGCGAACCACGGCTGCGACCGCGCGCGTTCAAAGAAGAGCCGCACCGCATCATCGGTGTACGCGATCGTCTGGGCCATTGCGGACGCGTAGTTGCCGGCGAGTTGACCGAGCGCGGCTGGACGGCGAATGTGCCGCGGCATCTCGTCTGCGTCGCGCGGCAACTCGAACGGATGGTGGTTGCTCGTCGTGAGGAGCATCGCCGCGAACGGCTCGGGCGCGCGGCCGAGCGCTTCGACGGAGTAACGCACCAGCGCCCGGTCCGAGTAGCCCCAACCCGTTCGCGGCGCGTACGGCGGGAAGACCGTGCCGCCCGCAATGTCGAAGCCGCGCCGCCGGTAGAAGACGTCGTTCCCGTAGAACGTCTGATCGCTCGCGTTGAACCAGAGAAACTGCCGCCAGCCGGCCGCGCGCAGATGCTCCGGCAAGCCGCTGAGTGGCGCGTCGCTCCGGCCGTTCATGACGAGCGTCGTTGGGTCGGCCAGCAGGCCATACCAGAGCGCGAGCTCTCCCTCGGGCGTTCGCGTACCGGCCGAATACGCCCGTTCGACGACGATGCCGCGACGCGCAAGTTCATCAATCGCGGGCGTCAGGCCTGCCGTCGAGCCATACGCACCGACCTCCCGCGCGCGCAGCGATTCGAGAAGCAGAATGACGATGTTCGGTTTGACGCCGGGCGGAATCTGCAATCGTCCGGGCGCAACCTGGCGGACCAGCGGGTAGTCATCATTCAGCCACTGATTGTGAGCACCGGCGGCGAGCCGCCGCACGTCGGTGATCGCGCGCGATGGCCGTGCAGGTAGCGCCCCGGAACCTCTCTCGGCGGGGACACTCGCGACGATCAACGCAGCAGTGACTAGTGGATTCGCGGCGGACTTTACGTCGTACACGAATCGCGTCAGCATCGCCGCCGACAGCGGCAGCAGCACGAGCATGAGATGCGCGAGGCCGCTGAACTTTGCGCGCATGCGCCGGGCGACGGACCGGAGCGCGAACGCACCGGCGATCACCACGACGCCCGCGACGATCAGCGCCACCACCGTGCCGCGGTCGAGTGAGCCCTGCACCAAGCTGCGACGGAAGCCGACCCGCAGCTCCGACAGCCGCAGCGTCTGACCGAGCACGATGATCAGTTCTGAAAAGACGAGATGCAGCATCGCGTGCACCGCTGCGAACACGAGCGCCAGCAACGCTGCGAGTTTCGGCGCGCGCCGCGCGATGGACTGCAGAGGAAACGCGACCGCCGCGCAGATCGCCAGGTCCTGAATCAGCCCCGCCGCGATCCAGAGGGCTGGATCGGCCGGCCGGATGGCCATCGCTCCGAACGTGCGGATGCGGACGAGCAGCGAGAGCAGAATCGTCAGGCCGCCCGTCAGCAGGACGAAAGTCTCGGCGGTCGTGGCGGGAACGATGACGTCACGGCTCGTCAGGCTCTTCATTGATTACGACGGCATCGCGTGAGCGCCGGCAGATGATTATTGCACCGCGGCCCAGGCAAACCGCCCGGGCGTTACCGCCACTTTTGCGCGTGGTACCCTGCGCCGGCGCACGCTGGCGAGTGGCCACTCGCCGCAACGCGCGCACCTCGGCATGCGTCCACGTTCGTATCAGGTTCTCGGAGATCTTTTCGTTGTCGTCTGGGACGACGGCCACGAATCGTACTACCCGCTCGAAGAGCTGCGGCGCGCCTGTCCCTGCGCGGTCTGCTCCGGTGAACCGGACCTTTTCGGGCGCATGGCCGGCGGCCTTCCGCAACACTACCGGCCGGAGTCGTTCGTTCTCCAATCTGTAGAACCGATCGGCAATTACGCGCTCCAGCCGAACTGGGCCGACGGCCACACCTACGGGATCTGGACGTTCGAGCGCCTCCGCGCGCACTGCTCCGATTGCGCCGATCAGTAACACCGAGGTAGCCTCGGTTTCTGTGCAGTCCGACCGCTTCGAATGGGACGATGACAAAGCGGAATTGAACGTCATCAAACATGGCGTGTCGTTCGTCAAAGCAGCCGACGTCTTCGACGATCCGTTCAGCATCACCGTCTCGGACCTCGATCATTCGTACGATGAAGAACGCGAGGTCACGTTCGGCAGCACGCTGTTCAATGAAGTGCTCGTCGTCGTGTCGACGACGCGTGAAGATCGAACCCGCATCATCAGTGCACGGCAAGCGACGAAAGCCGAACGTCGAACCTACATGAACAAGAAGAGTGACGAGATCCGCGACGCAATGCTGCCCGATTACACGCACCTCGACTGGAGCAAAGGCGTGCGCGGCAAGTACTACAACCCGAAAAACGCCACGACCATCCTGATGCGCGTCGACGGCGACGTCGCCCGCCACTTCGCCACGTCCCAGCAGTTGAACGACGCCCTTCGCACGCTCATCGCCGAAGGCCGCGCCCCCGAGCCGCGCAACGAATAGCGGCGATCTTTTGGAGTGCGGCGACGCCAGTCGCCGCTTTCACTCGCGGCAGCAAGGCAGCCGCACCGCGCGTGGATCGTGCGGCGCCGCTTTTCTCGACGACGTGGTAGTCGAAAAACACGCGCCTAGCGGAGTAAAAGCGGCGACTGGCGTCGCCGCACTCCAAATCGACTTGCGCGGGATCAATGGCGCGGCGTCCGACGCCGGCCGAAAGGAGGCGGTATATGCGTGGAGACCAGATTCGTGACGCTGCACCCGAGAAGCTCAACCTCGAAGACTTTCCTGAAGTCGACTTTTCGAACGCCGTTCGCGGGCGTCACTACATCGCGCCGCGCGGCGTTTTGCGCGTCAGCATCGACGAAGACGTTGCGCGGTACTACCGAACGGACGACGCGGTGAACGATGCCCTCCGCACACTGATCGCCGAAGGCCGCGCCCCCGAGCCGCGCAACGAATAGCGGCGGGTGGTGCCTGTCGTATTGCGCAGGGACAACAAAGCACACGTGCAACTCGCGGCTTTTTGGAGTGCGGCGACGCCAGTCGCCGCTTTCACTCGCGGCAGCAGGGCGCCGCGCCTGCCGCCGTGCCGCGCCTGCATCGGATGCGGCGCCGCTGCTTTTCTCGCTTCCGTGTAGCCGAAGAACACGCGCTTCGCAATCGGAGTCAAAGCGGCGACTGGCGTC
>DASVRB010000624.1:0-6871 GCA_036388835.1 Thermoanaerobaculia bacterium
AGCGGACGAACGTCGCCGCCGCGCTGGCGGGCTCAGCGCCATCCGTCCACCCCTTCCGTTCCTCCGCAGAACCTGCTTTAATGATCGCGGTACTTCAGGTCCGTCAACCAACAATTCAGCAGGAGTGTCCGCGTGCCTAGGCCCTTATTGTCTCGGGTCGGGAGGGGGGGCGTCTTTTTCTTTGTCGTGGTCGTCGCGTTTGGCGCGTCGGCGGCGGACGTATTGTTCCCCGAGGCCAGGCACTTTGTGCGGAAGGTCGACGATCCGGTGGCCGGGAGCACCGTTACGGTCAATGAGTATGTGGCCGGAAATCAGGTCGTCACCATCAGCGGCGACCGGGTAGCCATTGCGGATTACGGCAAACAGGAACTGCTGGAGATAGATCGTGCGGCGGGGACGTACAGCGTCACGAAATTCGAAGAGATCGCCCGCGCCAACGAAACACTGCGTCCGCGTACCGCTGCGCGCAATGAAGTCAAGGTCGAGGTCAAAGTCGATCGCAGCGTCATGCTGCGGCGCAATGCGCTCGACGTATTGATCGGCGCCGCCTATCCCAATCCGCAGGCCGGCGAGCACGCCGCCATCGTTTCCGCGGCGCGTGTCCGCGATGCGCGTCTACAGACCAATGCCGCCGGCGACGTACAGGAGCTTTATGCGTTGCCGGTCGAGCAGGTCATGACGATCGACGCCGGCGGCGAGACCGTCAAAGTGCGCAATACCGTCGTTTCCGTGAACAGCGATCGTGCGCCGCAACAATTACTGCTCATTCCGGCCGGCGCGACGCTCGTCGAATCGCGCCTGACCCGCATCGCTCGCGATTTACGCGAGCTTGATTCCCTCCAGTAGGCGCCGATGTTCCGCCGTCTTCTCATCGCCTGCAGTATCGCCGTCTCCGCAATGGCGGGTGCGGTGCTGCATGCAGGCGAGGTAGCGCGCGGCGAACTGGCCATTGTGGGTCTCGGCATTGAAGTCGATCGCGCCCCTGTCGCCGCGGCCACAGGCGTACCGAGCAGCGTCCAGACGATTTTCGGCGGACAGAAGAACGATCAGGCTCCCCCCGCGCCCGGCCTGTCGGTCCTCGGCGATCTCATTGGTCCCGGTATTGACGCCCCAATCACCCTCTCCGCCATTCCGGGACGGCAATTCGCAATCCCGGCACTCCATACCAAAGGGGAGTACACACTACAGAACATCCGGCTCGTCGGCGCGAGCGGCGAATTCCTGCAACAGGCCGTGCCGTCCTTTGCGGTCATCAATGTCACCGACGCATTGAAGACGAATGTGCGCGTACGCCAGCTCACGCCGGAAGAAATGCGTGAACGCGGCATCCTCGTCGACGCGCGCAATTTCGACGTATACGAATACACCTTCATTTTTTCCGTCGATCAGAGCGAGATCGAAATCCCGTATCCGGTCATTGTCGACAAGCAACGCGGCGCCACCATTCCGTTTGGGATGGGCGCGCAAAGCCCGCCGCCATTACCGCGCAATGGCGGCCGCACCCGCATTGTGCGCGGCAAGCCGCAGGTCTTCGATCTTGGCAACATCGGCGAACTGCCGCCGGAGCAGGAAGAGCGCATCAAAGAAGGAAAAATCACGATGCCGCGGCTGCCGGCCGCATTGGTCATGCCGACCGGATTCGGCGTCCTGCATCAGTTTTTCGCAGTGATTCTCGAAGTCTCCAATGCCGCGGATGACGGCAGCAGCGTCAAACTCGATTCGATTACCGCCTCATTACGCGCGCCATTGCAGATGCGCGTGTCCAAAGTGATGCCGGCCGTGGCCATTGGCCAGCCGGTGCCGATCAAAGACGAGAAAACCGGCGCCACGTTTCTCGTGGCCGGCGCGCGCGGCACCGCGGAATGGACGCTCGAAGCGCTCAAGACCGGCACGCACACCATCGACATCGACGTCCGGGCCACATACCAGAAACCGGGGCAGGACGATTTCCCACTGGGCGGGAAAGTCTCCACCACCATTGTGGTCAGCGACCCGCGCTTTCAGATCACCTTCTCGCATCCCGACACCGTGCGCAAAGACGAGCAGTACACCGCGTACGCGTTCGTCACGAACCTCAGCGAGCAGGCGCAGCACGTCGTTCTCGACACCAGCCAGATCCCGCCGTGTAGTTCCGGCGGCGCATTACAGAACATCTGTCGCGCGACTGTCGGCGATGACGGCAAATTCGCGCTCGATCTCGCCCCGGGCGAGATGAAGCCGGTGCCGTACAAGCTGCTCTCGAAAGTGACCGGCCAGGTATTCGCGGGGGCGGGCTCGGCGAACGACGAGACGCTCGGCGTGAGCATGCAATTGACGATGGGCGTCAGTACGTCGGGCATTCCGCTCTCGCCCGCGACACTGTTGATGCCGTATTACGCGCAGTTTCTCCCCACCGCGTTCGTGGAGGCGAATCTGCAGCTCCTCGGCCTTGGCTACAGTCTGGCCGTCGCACCGCTCAACAAAATGACGGCCGCGCATCCGCGCGTGATTACCGACGACGTCTTCACGCGGGCGCAGGAGATTGCGCGCGCCGGGCAGCGGATCTTCATTGCGCGGCAGCAGCGCGACGTCGATGTGGCGGAGGAGGATCGCGACGCGATGATCCACCTCTCGCTCGATCTGCTCGACAACGTCGAGCGCGTCGAACTCCTCCCGCGCATGCCGCTGCTCGCGGAGTGGGATGCCTTGCGCAGACGTGAGGACGCCGGCCGCCGCGCCGGTGCGGCCATGGCGCGCGAGCTCGAACGGACCGCGCGCGCGACGCCGCGGCAGTTCGTCGACGACTATGCAGCGGCAACATCGCATCGTTCGCCCTTCCTCTTTGCGTACGCGCATGGCGCCGACGTGAGCGGGAACGCGCGGCCGTATGCACTGTCGGTCGCCGGCCGTGCGAGCGGCGCCATCGCCGACATGCCGGCCGAGGCGGCGAGCGGTTGGGTGCGAACGCTGCCGGCGGCCGAGGTCACCAAACTTGGGATCGCAGGCGACGCGGGCGAGCTCGCGCTGGTCGGACGGTGGAGCGAGGAGTACCGCGTCGCCGTCAAGCCGGCCACATCGTCATTCACCGTCGAGCTGCTCTATCCCGACACCGCCGACGGCGCGTTGCTGCGCGCCGAGATCGCGATCACGAATGCCACCCCCGGCACGCCGGTCTGGATCGACGTCACCCGCGGCGTGCGCAATCTCGCGGTGCAGGGGGCGAACGGCAGCGCCACCGCGACCGTCGTTCCTCAGACGCCGCTGCGGGTCCTCGGCGCGGCGCAGGACCTCCATCTCGACACCGGCGGCCACGTCGTGATGATGCTGTTCAACCGCCCGGTCACCATTGCCGACGGCGCGAAATGGCGCGATCGCCTCGCATTGACCATCAACGTCCCGAAGGCCAACTACAGCGCGACGCGCCGCAACAATCCGAACGATCGCGACGCCGCGTTGCAGATCCCGTTCGCCAACCTGCAGGACGACGCGCGGATGGTCGGCATCACCTTCGACAAGACCCTTTCCCGCAATGCGGCCTACGTCATCGCCGTCGATGGCGTATTCGACCGCGTCGCAGGCGGCGCACCGTTCGCGATCGGCGGCATCGTGCCGCGCATCGACAACGACAGGCCGGGCGGCATCCTCACCGGCAAAGTGCTGCGCGCCGACAACACGCCCGCCGCCGGCGCGTTCGTCACGCTCAACATGCCCGAGGTCTTCGACCTGATCAGCGCGAATTCGTTCGAGTCGCTCGTGCAGGCCGACGTCACCGGCGCCGACGGCCAGTTCATGTTCGAGCACGTGCCTCGCGATGCCGCGCGCGGTGTGTACGGCCACTACGACCTCGCTGCGCGCGTCGGTCAGGACACCACCGGCGTCAGCGGCGCGGTCCGTCTGCCGGGCGAAGTCCACACCGTCAACCTCGTCTTTTTCGGCCGCGGCAAAGCGCAGGGGCACCTCCGCTACGACGACGGCAGCGCCATCGCGGGGCAGCGCGTGAGCGCAACCAGTCCGCTGTGGGGAGAGACCTTCGCGGCCGTCACCGACGCGAACGGCTTCTACGAAATGAACGTCGGCGTCGGCCCGCTCACGTTCTACGCACATGCGGGCGGCGGCCGCGTCGCATACGCCGCGAATCACCTGCGCGTGGCCGGCGAAGTGATCACCCAGGACCTCGTCATCGCCCGCAACGTCGCGCCGGGAGTCGGCACCGTGCGCCTGACCGTGCGCCGTCCCGACACGAACGCGCCGCTCGGCAACGCGACCGTCGTCGGCAGCTCGAACGGACGTCCCATCGGCGGCGGCCGCACCGACGCGAACGGCCTCTACACCTTCCGCAACGTCCCGGCCGGCCTGATCTCCATCGCCCTCGCGCACAGCGACGTCTACTCCGGCATCGAGCTCGAGCTCCCCCCCGATCAAACCATCGAACAGATCGCGTTCCTCGACATCAGCGACAACGTCGTGGAGCTCGCGCGCATCGAAGGCGTCGTCACGCGCGATGACCCTGCCGCGCCGAACGATCGGACCCGCGACCAGCCGGTGCCGAACGCGATGGTCCTGCTCAAGGACTTTGCACTCGTCAAAGCAAACGCCGACGGCACGTACGCCATCGAGAACGTCCCCATCGCATTGAGCGGCCAGCGCATCACCGTCTACGACCCGGTCACCACGCGCCACACCGCATTCACCGTACCGACCCTCGTCGCCAACACCGTGGCCCGCCTGCCGCTGCGGCTCACGTCGACGGCACCGCCGGCCTGCGGCACGATGCGCGTCCGCGTCTTCGACGCGAAAGGGGAGCCGGTCTCGCAGTACCAGGTGATGTCGCCCGGCTTCCCGCCGTTCAAACTGCGCTCCGTTGCGGCCGGCGTGTACGAGGCCGCGAATCTCGCGGCACCGAGCTCCGACGCGATCGTGGCGATTCCGCTCGGCAGCAACGGGCCGTACGGCGATCAGTACGCCACCGGCACCGCGCGCGTCGATTTCGACGGCCAGGTCAGCGTCACCGATCTCCGTCTTCCCGGCATGGGGACGATCACGGTGCGCATCGTGGTCGAACAGAGCTGCAGCACGCCTCCGTGCTACGCGCAGGCTTTCGGCCGCGCCGCGCTGACGTACATGGCCTGGGACAACTTCGAACAGGACTTCCGGCCGAAGACGGTCGAGGCGGATGCCGATCCGCTCACCGGCATCGTCACGTTTCAGAAGGTGCCGGCGCGGCAGAAGGTGATCGTTTCCACGGTGCGTCATCCGCTCGGTTTTGCGAGCGACGACGGCTTCATTTCGTTCGACGGCGACGCGCAGGCGGTCACGCTGCAGCTCGAGGACATGGGCGACGTCACCGGCCGCGTGTTCGCGATCGACAACCTGACGCCGGTCTCCGGCGCGAACGTGCGCATCGTCGTTTCCACCGCCTCGTATTCACAGCAGCTCACCGGACCCGATGGCGCGTTCGACTTTCCGGCGATCGCCGCGAACCATTCCTTCGACGTCATCGCCGAGCTCTCGCAGGACGGCATCTACCGCACCGGCATCGCCTCCGGCAAAACGCCGGAAGGGGGCGGTCCGGTCAGCAACGTGCGGGTGATCATGCGCGAGCAGTCGTCGATCGAAGGACGCGTGCTCGACGCCGACGGCGACCCGGTGCCGCTCGCGCACTACTGGCTGCGCGAGCTGGCGTGGCCGCATCGCCGCATCGGCACCGCCGAGCAGCCGCTGCAGGCCGACATCAACGGCCGCTTCATCATCAGCAACGTCTTCACCGGCCCGTTCCGCATCAGCGCGGTTTCGTCGACGAATCAGGAGCTGCGCGGCCACTATCAAGGGACGCTCGTCGAAGAGGGCGACACCAGTCAGCGCAATGTCGAGGTGCGCATCGGCGCCGGCGGCGTCGGCACGGTGAGCGTCACGGTGCGCGATCCGCTCCTCGGATTCGAGCCGGTGGCGAACGCCGAGGTCGCGCTGAATCGCAGCGGCCACGGCACGTTCGATTTCACCAGCACCGACGCGAACGGCGTCGCCTACTTTGAACAGATCCCGGCGGGCTCGTACAAAGTCGCCGCGTATTCGAAGGCGCGCGTGCGCGGCGGTGCGAGCGACTGGTTCAATGTCGTGGCCGATCAGACCGCGTCCGCGAGCATCGAGCTCGACTTCCGCGGCGCCGTCTCCGGCTACCTCACCGATCCGATGAGCGACCCGCCCGACGCGCCGGTCGCGTTCCAGCCGATCACCGTCGAAGGCGGCGATCCGCACGGCTACACCATGCGCCAGACCACCGGCCAGGACGGCACGTTCGAGGTCGTCGGCCTGATGGAAGGGCCGTTCAAACTCTACGGCTACGAGATCGGCACCGAGCGCGTCGCCTTCGGTCCGAAAGACCTCTTCATCAGCCGCCTCGTGCCCGAGCACCGCAACATTCATCTCCAGCTCGAAAAGTGGGCGAAGCTGACGGTGAAGGCGTACCTGCCGAACGACAGCGGCGGCCCCGGCGAGCTCTCGCCGCTCGTCGAAGTCGACGTCACGCACGCCGACGGTTCGTACGGCCGCGCGTATCAAGGCAATTCACTGGTCTTCGAAAAGATGTCGCAATGGCGCACCTACAACGTCACGGTCCGCGAGCTCCTCGGCGAAGGCCGCACCGTCACGCTGAAGAACCAGCGTTTCCCCGCCGGCGTCTTCGAGCATGAAGAAGTGGTGGTCTTCAAAGCCACCGGACCGCTCGAAGTGCTCGTCCTCGACGGCGCCGGACACCCGGTCGCCGACGCGAAGGTGACGATCCTCGGCGGCAACCGCAAGTTCGAGATCTTCACCGATGTCAGTGGACTCGTCTCACTGCCGAACATCCCGTTCGGCGACGTCAGCGCGCGCACGACTTCCGGCATCGTGAGCG
>DASVRB010000625.1:0-3009 GCA_036388835.1 Thermoanaerobaculia bacterium
GCCTCGACTTTGACGGCCGCACTGAGCATCGCCTCCTGAGGGTTGCCACGTGGTTTTGACGGTGGTACGCGCGGCGGAACGCGGCCGTTGTCGCGAACGGCTTCAGTGTCGGTCACATGTTTTTCGGGGTTGTACGTGACCTTGACCAGCCGCGCGGCATGCCGCGCCTGCTCGAAGGTCTCGGCAATCACGAGCGCCACCGGCTGGCGATTGAAGAAAATGCGGTCGGACTGCAGGGCGATGAAGGATTTGTCGCGCTCTTCCTGGTTCCCGCGCGGCGGCGCTTCTTCAGTCGATCTTTTGGGCCCGAATTTGGGCGTATTGAGATGGGTGAACACGCGCACGACTCCCGGCGCGCGCTCGGCCTCGCTGGTCTCAATGATCTTGATGGTTCCTTTTGTGGCGGTGCTGAGGACGACGAAGCCGTGGGCGAGGTTCGGCACCTGAAATTCGGCAGCGTATTTGGCTTTTCCGGTGACTTTGGCCACGCCATCGACGCGGCTCATTTCTTTCCCAATATATCTAGCCATTGTGTCTCCTCCTCAGTGGGCGGCAGAGAGACCGACCGGGGGCCTCCGGCGGACCGGCACGGCCGGCAGCGCTAGTCGAAGCCCGTGCCCTCGCGAGAGGCGCGATTCAGGCGACAGGCGTGCGTCCAGGCTAGGCCAACAAGCGCTGCCGGCCGCGCCCGCCCGCCGGAGGCCTCCCGTCGTCCTGTGCCGGCTCACAGGACCCCGCTGGCGCGCGTGAGCGCGCGGACGATTGCACGTTTTGCCAGTTCCACCTTGTACGCGTTGTGCTCGAGCGGTTGTGCGTCGCGCACTGCTGCTTCTGCCGCGCGGCGGAAACTCTCCTCTGATACCGGTGCGCGGGCGAGCAGCGTTTCTGCCTCGCGGCTGCGCCACGGTTTGTGCGCCACGCCGCCGAGGACCACGCGGGCGTGGCGAATCGTGTCGCCGTCCAGATCCAGTGCCGCGGCTACCGAGACCAGCGCGAATGCGTAAGACGCGCGGTCGCGGATCTTCAGGTAATACGAATGCTTCGCGAAATACGACTTCGGCAGCTCGATCGCCGTAATCAACTCGCCGTGGGCGAGATTCGTGTCCAGGTGCGGTGCAGTACCGGGGAGCCGATGAAAATCGGCGATCGGAATTGTCCGTTCCCGTCCATTGGAGCCGCGTACGCGAACCACTGCTTCGAGCGCGGAAAGCGCCGTGGCCATGTCGCCGGGGTACGTGGCCACGCACTGCTCGCTCCAGCCGAAAATCGCGTGATAGCGATTGAGCCCCTGCAATGCACCGCAGCCGGTGCCGGGCTCCCGTTTATTGCAGGGCATGGCCGTGTCGTAGAAATACTGGCAGCGCGTCCGCTGCAAGAGATTTCCGCCGTTCGTGGCCATATTGCGGAGCTGCGCCGACGCGCCGGCCACGATGGCCTGGGTCAGAAGGGGATAATTCGTGCGGATCAGCGGGTTGTTGGCCGTTTCGGTGTTCGTGGCGAGTGCACCGATCGAGACGCCGCCGCGCAGCGGCTTGATCTCGCTGAGTTTGAGCCGCGTCAGGTCGACGAGCTGATTGGGACGCTCCACGTCCTCCTTCATCAGATCGAGGAGGTTCGTGCCGCCGGCGAGGAACTTGGCCTGTGCATTCGCCGCCACGGCGCGAGCTGCCGCATTCGCATCGGTTGCGCGGACGTATTTAAACGGTCTCAATGCCGTCCTCCCTGCGGATCTCGCTGCGCACCTGCGCCAGTTGCTGTTCATCGACGAAATGCCAGGTGTGCTGCGTCGCCCGGCCCGAGTGCACTTCCTGAATCGCCGCCACAATGCCGGGGTAAGCGCCGCAGCGGCAGATGTTGCCGCTCATCCGCTCGCGAATCTGGTCGTCGGTGAGCCTGGTCGTCGTGAGGCTCACGTCTTCAGTGACGTGACTGACGTCGCCGCGGCGCGCTTCTTCGAGCAGGGCCACTGCCGAGCAGAGCTGACCCGGCGTGCAATAGCCGCACTGGAACGCGTCGTATTTGATGAAGGCGGTTTGCATCGGATGGAGCTGATCGCCTTGGGCCAGGCCCTCAACTGTGGTGACCTGTTTTCCTTCGAGCGTGGCGGTGAGCGTGAGGCACGACAGCACGCGCTTTCCGTCGACCAGCACAGTGCACGCGCCGCACTGTCCCTGATCGCAGCCCTTTTTCGAGCCGGTCAATGCGAGTCGCTCGCGCAATGCGTCGAGCAGCACCACGCGCGAATCGAGCTCCAGCGTGTGGGTCGCGCCGTTGATCTTGAACGCGACCTTCACCAGGTTCTGCGCGGCCGCGTCGGCCGCGAGCACCGCGTCGGGGGCGGGAGCGAGTGCGGCGAGCGCCTCCTCCTGTGCCAGCAGGTCGAGCGCGAAAAGGCCGAGGCTGCCGGCGAGCGTCGTGCCGAG
This sequence comes from Thermoanaerobaculia bacterium, assembly GCA_036388835.1. Classification (GTDB taxonomy): domain Bacteria; phylum Acidobacteriota; class Thermoanaerobaculia; order Gp7-AA8; family Gp7-AA8; genus QHVT01. The sequence continues at coordinate 2,424 of DASVRB010000625.1, forward strand.
AAACGTGCGCCGCGTGTGACCGACCCCCGTCAGCGACGGCACCTCCGCGAGCAGCGCCTGCTCGTCATCCGACAGCTCCGGCGCCGTTCCCGAATCGGCGTTCTCATCGACGTCGTCTCTCATCGAGCTTCCTCCCTGCAGCCATTGTCGCGCTTTTGACGAGCGTTGGCGGCTCATCGTAGAGCGGCTCGTGCGGAATGGCTCGCGGTGAGGCGCGGTCTGTCACACCCGTTCGTTCGTGTGTCACAGCGGCGACACGCGCGTCGTCGCTGCGCTCACGCGTCGTGATTCGTCTGTGACTGCGTATATCGCCTGATCGAGGATCACGCCGTCTTTAGCGGGCGGCGCTTTCCCTTTGTCATCGCGAGCGGTGTCGAGGGATGTGGGCAGGAGGGGAAGAGTGTCGCGCGCCACCCGCCCAGGTCCCTCGCTACGCTCGGGATGACATAAGAGCAACACGACATAAGAGCAACACGACCGCCGTCGCTACTCGTCCATCATGCCGAGGTGCCGCACATCCACCTGCCGCACACCGGGCAACGAGACGAGGCGCTCCTCGGGCATCGTCAGATCGACGCCGGCCGGG
>DASVRB010000626.1:0-9638 GCA_036388835.1 Thermoanaerobaculia bacterium
CGGGCTAAAGCCCGCCGCTCCACAAGTACGGGGATGACTTGCTCTGCGTCTCGTGTTCCTTGGACGTCCATGTTCCCCCGTCTCCTCATCGTCGCGATCCTCGCGATTACGCTGCCCTCGCACGCCGCGACGCGCTGGTTCACCGAGCGCGCGGGCGCGCCGGTGCGTTGGTTCGACTGGAACGCGACCACACTCGAGCGGGCGAAAAAAGAGCAGCGCCCGATCTTTCTCTCGATCTGCTTCGCCGCCTCGTGGGACTGCCACCGCATGCAGCAGACGGCGTTCGCGAGTCCCGAGAACGTCGCCACGCTCAACGCCTACTTCGTCCCGACCGTGCTCGATCCGATCGAGCATCCCGAAATCGCTGAGGCGTATCAACACGTGCTGCGGAGCATGAACGCGACGAGCGGCGTGCCTCTGAATCTCATCCTCACGCCGACGCTCGAGCCGTTCGACGGCGCCGGACTTGTCGAGAGCGCGGACCTCAACCGCCTCCTCGTGAACGCGGCCAATCGCTGGAAGCACGAACCGCAGGCCGTCATCACCGAAGCGCGCGCCAACGTTGCCAAAGCACGCGCGACCGCTGAACAGCGCGCGCCCTTCGACGTCGACGCAACGACGCTCGAAGCGGTGGTCGACCGCATCGCCGAATCGTACGAGCGGACGAAGACGCTCGATCCGATGACGGTCGGTTTTCTGTTCCGCTATTCCGCGCGGACGAATCACGCACCGCTGCGCGCCCTCGGCGCGGACGCGCTCAAAACGCACGCCGCGGGGCGCATGCGCGATCAACTCGGTGGCGGCTTTCATCGCTGCGACACCTGCTACGAAAAGCTGCTGCCCGATCAGGCGCTGATGGCCCTCGCGTACACCGAGGCGTGGCAGCTCACGCGCGATGCGGGGGTCGGGCATGTGGCCAAGACCACGCTCGATTACGTTTTACGCGACCTGCGCGCGAGCGCTCCGAAGCGCGTCGCATTCGACGCATCGCAGGACGCGTACAGCCTCGTGCCCGATCGCGCGCCGGTGAACGTCAACGGCGCGTTTTATCTCTGGACGCGCGCCGAAACCGCGCGCCTCATCGGCAACGAAGCAGCCGGGAAAGTCGCCGCGATTTACGGCCTCGGCGACGCCCCGTCCATGCCGCTGCTCGCGACGCCGCGCTTCTTCAGCGAAACGCACAACGAGCTCGCGGTGCCGCTCGCGAAACTCCTCGACGTCCGGCAGAAACGTCCCGCTCCCTTTCGCGAGCCGCTCGTCGTGGCCGGCTGGAACGGGTTGATGATCTCCGCGCTCGCGCGCGCGGCGAGCGCATTCGGCGAACCGAAATACGACGAGGCCGCGCAGCTCGCGGCGACCGCCGTTCTGCAACAGTTGTGGGATCCGAAAACGCGCACGCTCGTGCACAGCGACTCGCGCGCCGCTGCGACTGCTGACGATTACGCGCTGCTCGTGCAGGGCCTGCTCGATCTCTTCGACAGCAGCCATGACGTGCGCTGGTTCGATCACGCAATCGCGCTGCAGTCGCGGCAGGATCAACTCTTCTGGGACGCGAGCCTCGGCCGTTATGCGACCGGCAACACCCTTCCCGAAGCACTGCACGGACTGCTCGTCGAAGCGGACGATGCGCTGCCGAGCGCGAACTCAGTCGCCGCGCTCAACTTGCTGCGATTGGCCGCGCTGACCGGCAACGCGACGTGGGCGCAGCGCGCCGCGATGATTTTTCAGTCATTCGGCGGCCGGCTGCGCAACGACGGCGCGCGCCTCCCGCAGCTCGCGGCCGCGTACGAGTTGTCGCTGATTCCTCCGCGCATCGTGGTGGTGACCGGCGACCCGCGCAAACAGCCGACGCACGATCTGCTGCGCTCCATTCACGAACGCCACGAGCCGATGCGTGCGGTCGTCTTTCTGCCGCACAAAGGGGCCCCGCGCGAGCGCGTCGTGAGGTCGCTCCCGTTCACCGCCGCGCTCGCGCCCGATCCGGAACTGCCGGTCGCGTACGTCTGCGCGAAAGGCGAGTGCCGGAGACAGTAAGATCACCTCATGCGTCCAGCGAACAGCGTCGTTGCCGTCGTCGATGACGAGGACAACATCCGCGAGACCGTCGCCTTCGCACTGCGCCGCGAGGGCTATCCGGTCGAGCTTTACGGCACCGGTCTCGAGGCGTGGCGCACGTTCCAGCAGAAGCTTCCGGGCCTGGTGATCCTCGACATCACGATGCCGGAGATGGACGGCCTCGAGCTCTGCCGCCGCATCCGCGGCGTGTCGGAGACGACACCGATCATCTTTCTCACGTCACGCGACGAAGAGCTCGACCGCGTCCTCGGCCTGGAGATCGGTGCCGACGATTACCTCTGCAAACCGTTCTCGATGCGGGAGCTGCTCGCGCGCGTGAAAGTGCTGTTCCGCCGCGCCGCCATCGACACCGGCGCCAAACGTCCAGCCGCCGACGCGCCGCTGCAGTACGGCGATCTCGAGCTCGACCTGCAGCGCTACAGCGTCCGCTGGAAAGGGGCCGCGATCAGCCTCACCGTCACCGAGTTCATGATGCTGCACGCGCTCGTCCGCCATCCCGGCCACGTCAAAACGCGCAAGCAACTGCAGCAGGACGGCTATCCCCACGACGCCTTCGTCAGCGACCGCACCATCGACAGCCACATCAAACGCGTCCGCCGCAAATTCGAAGAAGTCGACGACACCTTCGACCGCGTCGATACGGTGTATGGACTGGGGTATCGGTGGAAAGAATGAACGTAGAACGCAGAACGCAGAATGAAGAAGTGCGAAACGACTTCTTTCTTCATTCTTCATTCTGCGTTCTGCGTTCTGCGTTCATCTGATGAAGCTCCGCTCCTTCTCCCGCCTCGGCGTCCGGCTTCTCGCCTTCAACATCGTCCTCGTGTTTTTGCCGATCGCCGGCGTGCTGTTTCTCGGTGAGTACGAGTCGCGTTTGGAGACCGCGGAGATCCGCGATCTGACGCATCGGTCGCGGCTGATCGCGGCGTCGATCGCGAGGGGAGGGACGCTCGATGCCGACGCATTCGAGGACGTCATTCATCGCGCGAAGATCGACGACATGCGCGTGCGGCTCATCGACTCGCGCGGGCGCGTGGTGGCCGACTCGCGGTACATCGTCGCGCCGGCGCCGCAGCAGCCGCCGCGCACCGATCGCCAGAACCTGCTGTATCGCGTCGGCGCGTTCCTGCTGCGCCCGATCGTCCGGTTTTTCCGCCCGCCCGTCGAGCCGCTCGAGGTCGACTACTACGCGAACGCGGTGCGGCTCGAAGGCCCCGAAATCGCTTCCGTGCTGCGCGGCCGCGAACAGTTCGAGAAGAAGATCACGGCTCCCGGCCAGCGCTCCGTCACGCTTTATCGCATCGTGCCGGTCGTCGTCGGCGGCTGGACGGTCGGCGCGGTTGTGTCGTCGAAGAGTACGTTCGCGATCCTGCAGGACCTCTACGTCATTCGTCTGCGCGTGATGCGTATTTTCATCCTCTCGCTCGCCGCGGCGATTCTCGTGACGGTCTTCTTTTCGACGTCGATCGTCCGCCCGCTGCGCCAGCTGCGCGTCGACGCGCGTGCGGTGCTCGATCGCCGCGGACGTTTTCGCGAGAAGCACTTCAAAGGGTCGAAGCGACGCGACGAGATCGGCGAGCTCTCGCGCGCGCTGGAGCGGATCATGCGCCGCCTCGACGCGCACGTCGGCGTCATCGAGACGTTCGCGAGCGACGTCGTGCACGAGCTGAAAAATCCGCTCGCCTCGATCCGCAACGCGAACGAGATGCTCGCCGACGTGAGCGAGCCGGCCGATCGGCGCCGCTTCGTGCGGGTGATCGAGCAGGAGGTCGCGCGGATGGAGCGATTGCTCTCCGGTGTGCGCGAGATCTCGATGATCGACGCGCGTCTCGTGCGCGAGCGCCCCGAGCTCCTCGACCTCGGCGCGCTGCTCACGAAAATCGTCGAAGGCTTCCAACTTCGCGAAGGCAAACGCGCGCAACTGCAGCTCGAGCTGGGGGAGGGACCGCTGAACGTGCACGCCGCGGAGGATCGGCTCATCCAGGTCTTCGAAAACATCCTCGACAACGCCCTCAGCTTCACCCCCGCCGGCGCCGCCGTGACCGTGCACGTCGCCGCGGAACATGGGGAAGTGATCACCCGCATCCGCGACATGGGTCCCGGCATCCCCGACCCGAACCTCTCCCGCATCTTCGACCGCTTCTTCACCCACCGCCCCGACGGCTCCCGCGGCGGCCACACCGGCCTCGGCCTCGCCATCGTCAAAACCATCGTCCAGGGCTACGGCGGCTCCGTCAGCGCCGCAAACGTAGAGCAAGGCGCCGAGTTCACCGTGCGGTTGCCGCGACGGTAGCGCGCGCGGCGCTGCGCGCCGCGTTGTCGGTTGTCAGTTGTCTGCGGCGTTTGGAGTGCGGCGACGCCAGTCGCCGCTTTAACTGGCGGCAGCAGAGCTGCCGCCGCCGCGGCATCGCCGCGGCTGAGTGAAAGCGGTGGCTCGCGCCACCGCACTCCAAAAAGAGCCGCGATTGTGCTGACAACCGACAACCGACAACCGACAACAACCCCCTCCTTGACAAAAACATTTGTCGGCATCAAATTACCGCCATGCCAATGGCCCTCGTCCACGAATCCGCCAGTGCCGCGTCGATGCTGCATCCGATGCGGTTGCGCATTCTCGACGCGTTGCGCGAGCCGGCGTCGGCGAGCGGGGTGGCGCGGCAGCTCGGGTTGCCGCGGCAGAAGGTGAACTATCACCTGCGCGAGCTCGAGAAGGCCGGCTTCCTCGAAGAGGTCGAGCAGCGGCGCGCCGGCAATTGCATCGAGCGGATCGTCCGCGCGAAAGCGACGCACTTTCTGATCAATCCCGAGATGCTCGGCCGCCTCGCGGCCGACGGCATGTCGGTCGAGGATCGCTTCTCCAGCGCGTACCTCATCGCGCTCGCCGCCGGCACGATCCGCGACGTCGCGGCGCTGCAGCAGCGCGCTGAAAGCTCGAAGAAGCGCGTGGCCACGTTCGCGCTGCAGACCGACGTCCGTTTCGCGAACGCGGAGGCGCGCAAAGAATTCACCGAGGCGCTCGCGAATGCGGTCGCGAAACTCGTGGCGAAGTATCACGACGACGAAACTCCGGGCGGACGGCCGTTCCGCTTCACGATCGGCGCGTACCCGGCGGTGGCGAGGAAAGACGAGGAGAAATGATGAGAAAAAACGCAACCCTGTTGTTGATCGCGCTGCTGGTCACCGCGACCGCACATGCGCAGGAGTCGGCGCCGAAAGAGAAGACCGAGGCCGAAGCGATCATGGAGGCCTACGTCGAGGCCGCGAAACCGGTCGCCGAGCACCAGCGCCTGGCGGAGCTCAGCGGACCGTGGAACGTCACGACCAGCCTCTGGTTCGGCCCCGAGGCGCCGGAGCAGAAGTCGACCGGCAGCGGCAGCGGCAGGATGATTCTCGGCGGGCGCTTTCTGCAGCTCGACACCACCGTGCGCGGCGCGATGAATCACGAGGCGGTGACGATCATGGGCTACGACCGGAGAACCGGCGAGTACACCATGTTCGGCATCGACACTCTCGGCACCTACTCCATCACCGCCAAGGGCCGCTACGACGCGCGGCGTCAGGCCATCGTGCTGGACGGCAGCTACGCGCAGCCGCCGAGCGGCAACGAGCAGAAGTACCGATTCGTGCTCACCAGCCCCTCGTCACGCGAGCACCTCATGACCTTGTTTTTCGAAATGGACGGCAAAGACGTCCGGGTCGCGGAAACGCGATACACGCGGGAGTAACGATGGCCGATGAAATCAAAGTGGAAGCCGAGATCGCGCTCGACGCCGACGCCGAGACCGTGTGGCGCGCGCTGACCGACGGCGAGGAGTTGAAGCGCTGGTTCCCGCTCGACGCGCGTGTCACGCCGGGTGAAGGCGGAGCGATCTGGATGTCGTTCGGAGAGGGGATGGACTGGGAGGCGCCGATCGAAGTGTGGGAGCCGAACCGCCATCTGCGCAGCGTCGATCCAGCTCCGAGCACACTGGCGGTCGATTACTACATCGAGTCGCGCGGCGGCGAGACGGTGTTGCGCATCGTCCACTCCGGCTTTGGCGCCGACGCGTGGGACGAGGAGCTCGATACGCTCAACGGCGGCTGGCGCGCATTTCTCGCGACGCTCCGCAACTACCTCGCGCGTCATCGCGGCGAGCCGCGCACGTTCGCGCACTTTCGCCATCCGGCCGTGCCGCTCGAGCGGAAGGAAGCGTTCCCGCGCATCCTCGCGGCGCTCGGGCTCGCCCCCGTCGCGGCGGGCGAACGGTTCGAAGGGGAGCTCTTCACCGGTACGGCGGAAGTGGTCGTGCCGCCGATCAACTTCAGCGGTCCGCTCGAGAACCTCGGCGGCGGCTTTTTGATGGTCGAAGTCGAGCCGGGCCGCGGACAGTGCAGGCCGAGCGTGTGGGTTTCGCTTTACGGCGAAACAGCATCGCAGGCCGCGGCGTTGAAGACGGAGCTGCGCGAACGGCTCGAGCGGGCGTTCGCCTGAAACGATGTGGAGGAGAGGCGTCCTGCCTCTCCTCCACCTTTGCGTCAGAAGGCTCGACCACACGTCCGTCTTTCCGTACGTCTCCTCGATCGCTAAGGATTACCCGACCAATTTCCGTCACCTTTAGCGTTGCCATTTTGTTGGATGGCAGTAAGATGGTGCGGCGGACGGAAGGGTGTCCTCCCGTCCGTGAAGAGGTCCAGGTAGCGCGGCAGGCGTCAGCGTGGCGCAACGGTCAACGAGGCCCGGCTGCCGAGGGTGCGCATATAAATAATATGCGACGCCTTTAGGTAGGTACGGAAAGATAGACTTGGGCCGGAGAAGGCAGTACACTCATGCCGACTTTCCCGGTCAATTCAGCAAAACAGGAGTGTGTGTGAGCCCTGCAAAGAGCAATCGCGGTCGTCCCATTGTCCATACCGAGCCCTGGGCGAAAATCACGGTCGTTCTTCTCGACCGTCATGTTGCCTATCTCGATCGTCTCGCCATCGACATCCGGTTGAAGCATGGCAAGGCGATCAGCCGCGCGGAGATCATCCGCGGCCTGATCGAGGCGGCTTTCCAGAGCGGAACCGATCTCTCTCAGGCGGATTCGATCGACTCGATCGTCGAGCTGTTGAGTAGCTCGAAGAAAAAGTCCGCTCGATAGACGGCTGCGAGCGCCGAACGGGTTTGCCCTGCCGCAGTGGGCCTGCGGCGAGGCGGGCGATTTCCTCTTCACTGCCGGCTTCGGTAAGGTCGATGCCGCTTTGTTCCACACGATCGAGAATCGTGCGGATCAGGTGCGGCAGGCCGAACGATCCCGGCATTGCAGGGTTCAGTTCCCGGGCAATCTCCTCGAGGTAGTCGAGGTGCCTGCCTGAAAGGACGATCGTCTCCAGCTCGTTCGGCGTTCCCGCCCGTCCTTCTGATGTCGGTGGCATCAAGTGCATGAGACGCTCCGACTTAGGAGTGACTGGCGAGGCCAAATCCCTACCCTGACTTTCGAAAAAAAGTGGCGGCCCCGGTAACTGGCCGCCACTGAAGCACTTACCTGGTGAGGTTTCCTCGGTCCCCGGCCGGCTGCGGCTCGTCGTCGGACGATTCGCCGCCATCCCGCTTCGGACGCTGGTAGCTGCTGTCGACCTCGGTGATCCGCCCCGCGCTGCCGCCGCTGCTCCCGCTGGTCGTGAGCAGGTCGGTAATCCCCTCCGCCCCCTTCGCCTCGGTCTGCACCGACTTGTCGCTGCCCCCCGAGACGTCGTCCTTGTGCGGCCGGAACTCCGTGATCGGCCCCTTGTGAATGATCTCGTCGTCTTTGTTCGCCATGTGTGTGCCTCCCATGCGTGAATGGAGCGATGGGCGTGCCATGCGCGGCGCGCAGCGGCGCGGGTTACGCCGCTTTCGCGGCGTTGGTGTCGGGTGTCTGTGGGTTTTCGCGACAGCCGACTGCGCCGCCAGTGCGTGCGCGATGTGCATGCGTCGAACTCTCGAAGGGCGCCCCGCCAGCAGACCAGCCTCGGACACCTGGCACCTGACACCCCGCAACGCGCAGCGTTGCGAAGCCAGCGCCCAACGGGCGCGCGGGCTGGCACCTCCCATGAACCCGCCTTCACCGTGAATCGATATGACGCGGTCATTGTCGGGGCGGGGCCGAACGGGCTCGCCGCGGCCATTGTGTTTGCGGAGAAGGGGCTGAAAACCCTCGTCCTCGAGGCGAAAGCGACCATCGGCGGCGGCGCGCGCACCGAGGAGCTCACGCTGCCGGGATTTCGCCACGACATCTGTTCGGCCATTCATCCGATGGGGGTCGTCTCGCCATTCATGCGCGCGCTGCCGCTGGCGCAGCATGGGCTGGAATGGGCGTATTCGCCGGCGGCGATCGCGCATCCGCTCGATGACGGCAGCGCCGCGACACTCGAGCTCGATCTCGACGTCACGGCGTCGCGGCTCGGTGAGGACGAGAAGGCCTATCGCGCGCTGCTGAAGCCGTTCGCGAAAAAAGCAGGGAAGGTCTTCGACGACATCCTCCGCCCCATCGCGGCGTTTCCTCCGCCGCGGCACCCGATCGTCCTCGCGCAGTTCGGGCTTCTCGGATTGCAGTCGGCGCTCCGTCTCGCGAAACGGTTCAAGACTCCGCACGCCCGCGCGCTCCTCGGCGGGTCGGCGGCGCATTCGTTCATCCCGCTCAACCGCACCGGCTCCGCTTCGTTCGGACTGGCGCTGATCCTGGCCGGCCACGCCACCGGCTGGCCCGCGGCGAAAGGGGGATCGAGCGCGATCATCGATGCGATGGCCTCGTACTTTCGATCGATGGGCGGGGAGATCGAGACCTCACGGCCGGTGCGCTCGCTGCGCGACGTTCCCCCCTCACGCGCGGTGCTGTTCGACGTCACCCCGATCCAGCTCGCGTACATCGCCGCGGACGATCTCCCCAGCCGCTACCTCAATCGCCTCGGCCGTTTTCGGTACGGACCGGGCGTCTTCAAGATCGATTGGGCGCTCGACGGACCCATTCCGTGGAAAGCGGCGGAGTGCGCGCGCAGCGCGACCGTGCACGTCGGCGGGACGCTCGAAGAGATCGCCGCGCACGAATATTCGGTTTTTCACGGAAAAATGACCGACAAACCGTTCGTGCTCGTCGCGCAGCAGAGCATGTTCGACTCCACGCGCGCGCCGGAAGGGAAGCACACCGGCTGGGCGTATTGCCATGTCCCGCATGGCTCGACCGAAGACGCGACCGAGATCATCGAGCGTCAGATCGAGCGCTTCGCGCCCGGCTTCCGCGATCGCATTCTCGCCAAGCGCACCATCAACACCGCGCAATACGAAGAGCACAACGCGAACTTCGTCGGAGGCGACATCGCCGGCGGCGCGAACACGATGTCGCAGTTCCTGACGCGCCCGTTCATGAAACTCGATCCCTACTCCACGCCGAACGAGCGCCTCTTCATCTGCTCGAGCTCGACCCCGCCTGGCGGGGGAGTGCACGGGATGTGTGGGTATTGGGCGGCGAAATCGGCGCTGAAGCGGCTGTTTTGATGCTCGTTTGGAGTGCGGCGACGCCAGTCGCCGCTTTTACTCCGAACGCAGAAAAAGCGGCGACTCGCGT
>DASVRB010000627.1:0-18074 GCA_036388835.1 Thermoanaerobaculia bacterium
CGCGATCGTGACGGCGCCGAGACTGACGACCAGCACCTCGGGATTGCGGCGCAGGTAGTCGGTCGCGTCTTCCAGCACCTCATCGATGTCCGTTTCCTCGATTCGCGATTTCACGCGCCCGAGGACGATGTCGACCAGGCCGAGGCGCTCGACCAGATCGATGAGCCCATCGGTGCCGCCGGTGGCACCGACGACGCTGCGCAGCACGCTCGCGGCCGCGCTGCCGCCGCCACTGCTGCTGCTGCCACTGCTGCTGCTAGCGGAGCTGCTGCCGCCACCACTGCGTCCGCTCGATGAACCGCCGCGGCTCGCGCTGCTGCTGCCGCCGCCACCGGAATTGCTGCCGCCGGAGCTGTTGCCACCGCCGCCGCTCTTTTTCTTCCCTGAGGATTTCCGTTCCTGTTCGCGATTTGCTGCCATTGCAAAACCTCCGAACGGATGTATTGCAATGGCGCGACCAGAGTGAGGAGGAAATTCCGCTGCGCGCGTCGCTCTTTGCGGAGCGCATGTCGCTCTCGTGGGTTGCGCTGATCTTCGCCGGCTTGCTCGAAGTCTGCTGGGCCATCGGGCTCAAATACACGGATGGGTTTCGCCGTCCGCTGCCGAGCCTCTTCGTCATCGTGACGCTCGCGGCCAGCATGTTCCTGCTCGCGTGGGCCGCGCGCACGCTGCCGATCGGAACGGCGTACGCGGTCTGGGTCGGGATCGGCGCGTTCGGCGCCGCGGTCCTCGGCATCGTGCTGTTCCACGAGCCGGCCACGCTCGCGCGCCTCGGATTTCTGGCGCTGCTGCTCGTCGCGATCATCGGGCTGAAGGCGACGAGTAACGCATAGAGGATCGTGTCTTCGGCGGGCTAAGAGCCCGCCGCTCCACAGAAACCGCAAACGAAAAACGCCGCCCTTGCGGGGCGGCGTGGGGGAGATCGGATTGGTAGGCTCTAGCGGACTCGAACCGCTGACCCCCACCGTGTCAAGGTGGTGCTCTAACCAACTGAGCTAAGAGCCTGAATTTGGTAGGCGCTAACGGACTCGAACCGTTGACCCCCACCGTGTGAAGGTGATGCTCTACCGACTGAGCTAAGCGCCTATCAGAAATCCTGTCAACGAACCACCCTCGCCACCTATTTCCTGCGAGGGGCGGCAAAGATAGCGAACCGCGCGCGGCGCGTCAACCGCGGCCGCTACTTCTTCTTCGAGGTCGATTTGCGCGACTTCGATGAAGAGGAGCCGCTCGATTTCTTCGCGCCCGACTTTTTCGAAGCGGACTTTTTCGAGCCGCTGCTCTTGGTCGATTTCGACGAAGTTGATTTCCTGGCGGTCGATTTTTTCGATGCGGATTTCGTCGTCGACGACTTCTTCGAAGACGACTTCTTCGCGGAGGACTTCGACGGTGATGACTTCTTCGACGACGAAGACTTGGTCGACTTCGACGAAGACTTCTTGCCGCTCGACTTCTTGGCGGAGGCGGAGCCCTTCGGCGGCGCCGGCACTTTGCCGCCTTCGCGGCGCGCTTCCGAAAGGCCGATGGCGATGGCCTGCTTGCGGCTCTTCACCTTCTGCCCCGAGCCGCTGCGCAACGTCCCTTTCTTCAACTCGTGCATCGTCTCTTCGACTTTGTCATGCGACTTCTTCCCGTACCTGCTGGCCATACAGAAACCTCCTGCACATGGAATTGTGCAAGGTGCAAGCCCATCAATTCGAGATCACGATCGACTGCGGCGCGAGCACGACTGCGCCGCGCTGCTTCACGCGCACGCTCACCGGATGCATGCCGGCGGGGAGCGTCCGCGTTGCAATGAGCTCGAGGTCGTAGCGTCCACGCAAGGTGCGTTGCACGCGCTTGACGATCACCTGCGGCAGTTGTTTGACGTGCGCGTAAAAGCCTCCGGTTTGCTCAGCCGCGACGCGCAGGCCGTGCGACAACTGGTTGCCGATTCCGGTGTTCAGCGCGATGACGGTGACGCGTCCGTCGACCAGCGCGCGGCGCGCGGCGTGCCACGCCGGCTTGACGTCGACGATGCCGCGCAAATGCTCGCCCATCCCCCAGCCGACGAGGAGCAACGTCTTGGGGCCGTCGATCTGCTTCAGCGCGTTGGCGACGATCAGCAACCCTTCCTCGGTGTTGCGCGCGTTCTTCATCGACTCCTGATCGAGGAACCGCGCGAGCGACGGCTCGTCGACAGCGGGCGGCTGCGACGGCTTGTCGATCAGGATCGCGCGGCGCATGGCCGCGGCCACCGCATCGCGATCGGTGGTGAGGTCGCTGCGGAACTTGAGGTGCGAGTCGAATGAGAACACCGCGATGCGATCGTCGGCGGCGAACGAGCGGATGATCTGCTCCGCGTACGGAGTGAAACTGCGCTGCCCCGTGACGCGCTGCGGCTGCCGCGTAAAGTCGGTCTGGATGAACACCACGACGGTCCGTTTTTCTGCTGGTGCATCGCCCGTCTGCGCATCCGTCGCGCCGGCTCCTTCAGCATTCCAGACCACGGATGCGACGCGCACCGGCGTGCCGGCCACTTCGACTTCGAAGTCGTCTGGTGTGAGGGTGGTGATCGGCTCGCCGTCGTAATTCGTGACGCGGAGCTCGAGCAGCATCCGCGAGACGGTGATGCTTCCTTCGAATTGCGCGAAGCTCGCGCGCGCCAGCGAGACCGCGACACATAGATAAACGATGCGACGGACCATCACTCCTCTGGAACCACAACAGGTTGCGGATCGGACGTGCGGGCGACGGCGCGCGTTTACGTTCCGGCGGAAATTGTGACGGACGACGGCGCGAGCACGTTCACGCTCTTGCGTTTCACGCGCACCTGCAGTCGGAACGTGCCGGGCGGCAACGGCTTTGACGGCACGAGCTCCAGTTCGTAATGCCCGCGCAATGTGTTGCGCACGCGGTTCACGGCGATGTGCGGCAACACATTCGTGGCGACGTAGAAGCCGCCGGTCTGCACCGCGCCGGCAGCCATTCCGGCGGCGAGATCGTGGCCATCGGCCTGCGTGAAATCGATGGCGATCATCGTTGCGCGTGCGGCGTCGAGCGCGCGGCGCGCCTCGGTCCATTCGTACTTCATGTTGATCGCCCCTTTCATCCGCTCGCCGAGGCCCCAGCCGACGAGGAGCACGCTCTTCGTGCCGGGAAGTGCGGCCAGCGCGTTCGCGACGACGGTCAGCCCTTCCTCCGAATTCGCGGCGCGCGTCAGCGAACTGCGCTCGATCTGCGATGCGAGCGAAGGCTCCGGCACCGCGGCCGGCGGAGGCGGATGATCGATGAGGATCGACTCGCGAATGGCCGCGATGGTGGCGTTGCGATCGACGGTGAGATCGCTGCGGAACTTGAGGTGCGAATCGAACGAGAACACCGCGATGCGGTCCTCCGGTGCGAACGACTGCACGAGCTCCTCCGCGTAACGGCGGAACTTCATCTGACCGCTCACCCGCACGTTTGCGCGCTGAAAATCGGTTTGAATGAAGAGGACGATCGTGCGTGCCTCAGCGGCGCTCGGCATCGTCGCCGGAGCAGCAGCGGCGATATCGGTCAGCGATGTGCTCTCGCTTTCGCGCGCGCCGTTCCAGGTCGCCGATGCCGTGCGTGCAGGCTCGCCGTCAATCTCGATCGTGAAGTCGTCGGGCGTGAGGTCGGTGACCGGCGTGCCGTCGTACCTGGTCACGCGCGCGTCGACGAGCACGCGCGATACGGTGATGGTGGCGTCGTACTGCGCGAGCGCGTCAGCCGCGCACAACATCGCAAGCAGCGCTGGAACGATTCGCATCATGGCTCCCATGTAAACCAGATGTTCTCGAGGCGGCGGCGTTTGCCGCGGCCGTCGATGATCTCGACCTGCAGGTCGCTGCCGAGCGGCGCGTCGAGCTCTTTGAAAAAACCTGCGTTCACGGTCATCGGATACCACGGATATTCGGCCGTGACGTCGACGCGCGAGACGAGGTCCGCCGGCACGACGACCGTGCCGTTCGCGAAACGGAGGTCGACCCCTTTGATGCCCCACGGGGAGAGCGCCCATCCCGCCACTTTCAACTTGCCGAACACGACGTCGTTCGGGCGCGGCATGTCGAGATGTCCGAACGTCTCTTCGTTCTGCGTCGGCAGCATTGCGAGGAAGCGTTCGAGATGCACGCGCTTCTCGAACGGCATCTTGTTCGCGAGCGGCTCGAAGTCGCGATGCAGTCTCGTCGCGAAGACGTAATCGCCCTGCATGTCGCTGTCGAAGCGGCCGACGAACGCGAGTCGTCCGGTCGACACGGCGTCGCGCACCCAGCGCGTGGTGTGCATGTGCGTCGGTCCGAGGCGGTCCGCGTGGACGACGATGGTGGTCACGCCGACGGCTTCTAGGGCGGAGAGGAAAAGCGGCGAGATCGGCGTGTTCTCGCTGAGCGCGCGCAGCTCGGCGAAGCTCGTCGGCACGAAGCCCGACACACCGTTGATCATCTGCCGGTGATGCGCGGTCGCGCCGAGCATGTACGCGTACTGCTCGTCCTGCCGCAGCGGCAGTTGCACGATCGGACCGTCGCTCTGATGCGTGGCGAGGTACGTGTAGACGGGAGGCATCTCGGGACGGGCGATGTACCAGCGGATCGGCGCGACATGCAGCTCGACGAGCAACGCACACGCGATCAGCACGTGCACCGCCACGCGAGCTTTTCCGCCGAGACGGCGCGTGAGGATGGCGATGCCGCACGCGGCGAGCAAGGCCAGGCCCGTGTACGCGATGAACGACCAGCGCGCCGGCACGCGAATGCCTTTGAAGAGCGGGACGAAATCAAACAACAGGCGACCGAACCACGCGTTGAGACCGAGCGAGCCGAGGAAGCCGAGTGCGATCCAGAGCAGCGCGAGGAGCGTCGGGCGTCCGCGCCAGGCGAGACCGATCAACGCGAACAGCAGCACCAGCGCGCCCGGAAAAAGCCAGCGTTCCGGATTCACACTCGGGTCGCCGAGCGGCCCCGCGTACCAGCGGCTGTGCAGGCTCGACACGAGCCAGTTCGATGCTTCGGCGGAGTACTGCAGCGTTTCGTTCGGATCGCCGCGAAATCCATACAGCTCGCGCACGCGCTGATACGGCAGGAGCATCGGCGTGAGCAGCGCGAGCGCGATCGACGTCGCGACGATGCCGCCGATCCAGTAACGCCGCTCGCGCCGCGCCGCGACCAGAAACGACAGCGCGATGGTCACGCTCCCGAACGCGAACCAGTGCAGGTTCGTGAGGCCGTTCATCAGGAACGCCGCACCGAACAGCATCGCGCGCCGCTTGCCCGGTTTCTTCGCGAACCAGATCAGCGCCGCGAGCATCAGCGGCAGCCAGCAGGCCCAGAGATGCTGCAGATGGGTGAGGTGCGTGAAGCGAAAGGAGAAGAACGCGAAGTAGATCCCGCTGCAGATCGCGGCGCCGGTCGAGCCGGTCACGAGCCGCGCCAGCACGTACGCGCCGTAGCCGGTCAGCGCGAACGCGAGAAACGTCGCCACGTTGTAGATGGTGATCGGCGCGAGGCCGATCAGGTACAGCGGAAAGAGCGGCAGGGCGATGCCGAACAGGTTCTCGCTGAATGCGAGCGCGTAGCGGTACGGATGAAAGATGTTCGCGTCGAAGAAGCGCGTCGGCTGATGCAGCAGCGCGTAGAAGTTCCAGTCGAGGATCCAGGTGTTGATGGCCGGATCCTGCGGATGCGGCAGGGCGGTGGTGAAGTTCGCGACGAGCGGCCACGTCATCATCGCGGTCAGCGCGCAGAAGAGCACGAACACCGCAAGCTCGCGCGACAGACGGTTCATCCGCTGCCTATTCTAGAATCCGCGCCCGAAAGGGACTCATTCATGCGCTTTGGTGCACTCATCCTCGCGTTCTTCGCCGCCTCGATCGCGGCGACTCCAGCAGCGGCGGCGCAGTTCGACGAACAGTTTCTCGACAAGACCATGCGCGTCGATTACTTCCACACGTCGACGCCGAAAGGCGACGAGGTGCTGGCGCTCGACCGCATCGTGAGCGACGGTCCGTGGCCGGGCAGCCGGACGCGTCTCGTCGACACTTCGAACCTCGGCAAGTACTACTTCGAGGTGCTCGACCGCGAAACGAATCAGCCGCTGTTCTCGCGCGGTTTCGCGTCGGTGTACGGCGAGTGGGAAACGACGCCGGAGTCGAAAGAGCGGCCGGCCACGTTTCACGAGTCGCTCCGTTTCCCCTGGCCGAAAAAGCCGGTGCAGGTGCGTCTGCACAAGCGCGATGCGGAGAACGCGTTTCAGCAGATCTGGTCGACGGTCATCGACCCCAATTCGCGCTTCGTGAATCCGGCGGAAGCGAAAGCGGCCGGGCGGGTGTGGTCGTATCTCGACAACGGTCCGGCCTCGCAGAAAGTGGACCTGCTGGTGATCGGCGAGGGCTACACCGAGGCCGAGATGCCGAAGCTGCGGAAAGACGTGGAGCGACTGGTCGGAAAGTTGTTCGCGACCGAGCCGTTCAAGTCGCGGCGTAATGATTTCAACGTGCGCGTGCTCGAGCTGCCGTCGCAGAAGAGCGGCGTGCATCGCCCGCGCACCGACGACGATCGCCGCACCTCGACCGGCGTGCAGTACAACATCTTCGATTCCGAGCGCTACATCCTCACGCTCGACAACCGCTCGCTGCGCGACATCGCATCGTCGGCCCCGTATGACTTTCTCGAGATCCTGGTGAACGAGAAGCAGTACGGCGGCGGCGGGATTTTCAACGATCAGGCGACCGCCTCGGTCGACACGGCGTACGCCGAATACGTGTTCATCCACGAGTTCGGCCATCACTTCGCCGGCCTCGGCGACGAGTACTACACGTCCGACGTCGCATATGCGACCGGCGGCACCGATCATCAGGAGCCGTGGGAGCCGAACATCACGGCGAACGGCGCGCGTCCGAAATGGATGGAGCTCGTGACGCCCGGCACGCCACTGCCGACACCGTGGAAGAAGGAAGAATTCGAGGCGCATCAGCGCGACTACCAGGCCGAGCGCCGCAAGCTGCGCGAGCAGAACGTGCCGGAGTCGCAGATGGACGCGCTGTTCCGCCGCGAGGAAGCGTGGGAGACGAACTTCCTGCGCGCCGAGCAGCACGCGAACCGCGTCGGCGCATTCGAAGGCGCCGGCTACGAGGCGAAGGGGCTGTATCGGCCTGAAGCCGACTGCATCATGTTCACGCGCAACGAAGTCGCGTTTTGCGACGTGTGCACGCGCGCGATCGTGCGGATGATTGATATGTACGCGAAGTAGCGCTGTCATCCTGAGCCGCGTAGACGGCGAAGGATCCCCTGCTTGAATCGGGAGGGGGTCCTTCGCTGCGCTCAGGATGACAGGCGAGAGCTTCGCCCGCCGCAGTAGAATCCCGCCTCGTGTCCCTCACATTTGTAGCCGGCTCGGCGGCCGATGTCTTCGCCGGTGCGCTCGCGGAAGTGGTCGACCTCGAACTGCGGCGACGCTTTCCGTCCCTCGCGCCAACGCACGACCGCTACGAATCGGAGCCGGTCGCCGCGACCGGCTGGCGCGAGCTGCAGAGACGCGTGCTTCTCACGCTCGACCTCGCGCCGCAGCTCACGACCATCGAGGCGTATCAGGCCGTCTACGTGCCCGACGCGTCGGCCGGCGTCGATCAATTGCCGATCGCGAATCTCGCCGATCCACTGCAGGTCGGCTCGCTGCCCGCCTTGCTCGATGAGCTCCGCCGTTTCGCCGCCGCTGCCTCGCTGCCGACCGATGACGTCGAGCTGATGCAGCTCGGCGCGCACTACCTCGAGTCCGATTTCGACAAAGACCTCGACGTGCAGACGTACGTGCAACTGATGCTCACCGCGAAACAGGCCGCCGCGCACAATCAGCCGTTGTGGATCGTGGTGTAGGAGTGCGGTGGCAAAGCCACCGCTCTTGTATGTCATCCCGAGCGTAGCGAGGGACCTGGGCGGGTGGGGCTCGAGGCACATGTCTTCCGCGACCCGCCCACCCAGGTCCCTCGACTACGCTCGGGATGACAGGTGGCGTGCGTCGCGGTGTCCTACACCTTCCGATTCGGAGGCAGCAGCGTCTTGTTCAAATCAATCGCGGCAATCGCGCCATCGGCGGCGGAGGTGATGGCGAGTTGGGCGCCGGGGGCGAGGTCGCCGATGGCCCACACTCCTTCGATGGACGTGCGGCGGTGCTCGTCGACGATGACGTTCGGTGTGTCGGGATCGACGTCGCAGCCGAGGTCCTCGGCGAGCGTGCAGGAGCGCTCGACTTTGATCGTGAAGAAGAGGCGTTGCAGCGTGACGCGCTCGCCGGTCGACAGCACGGCCGCGTCGACGTGACCGTTCTCGCCGGTGAGTGCGACGATCGGCTCGTCCTTCACCTCGATGCGCTCCGCGAGCAGCTTGCTGTATTGATCTTCGTCCCACTCGCGCTCGTGACCGTGCGTGAAAACGACGATGTCGTCCGACCACTGCAGCAGCTTCAGCGCTAGGCCGATCACCGCTTTCGTCCAGCCGATGACGCCGATGCGCTGGTCGCGCGATTCGTAGCCGTCGCAATCGGGGCAGTGATGCACGCTCTTTCCGTAGTACGACTCGATCTTGGGGATGTCAGGCAGCGTGTCGCGCACGCCGTATGCGAGGACGAGGCGCCGCGCGCGCAGCGCGCCGTTGATCACGAAAAGATCGCCGTCGCGCTCGACCTTTCGCGCGCGCGTTGACGAGATCTCCACGCCCGCTTCCTCGGCCTCGGTGCGGCCGCGTGCGCGCAGCTCGTGCGGCTCGATGCCGTGCTGCCCGAGGAATCCGTGAATCGCGTGCGCGGCGTCATTGCGAGGCTTGCCGTCGTCGAGCAACAGCACGCGACGGCGATAGCGGCCGAGGAAGATCGCGCAGGTCAGACCGGCCGGCCCGCCGCCGATCACGATCGCGTCGTACGGTGCAGTTCGTTCAGTCACGCGTGCGGGAGGCCTCAGCGCGACAGTGCGCCGGCGCGGAGCGCGCGCGGGGCCGTGGAGCCTTCGACGCGGATCGAGACATTCGACGCGGCGATGGTGGTCGGCGCCCCTTTTTTGCGGACCCAGACGACGACCGTGTAGACGCCCGGCCCCTCGGTGAACGGCACTTCGAACGAGAAGCTGCCGTCGTCGGCCAGGTAAAAGTCGCCGCGGCTGCCATCGGCGTATTCGCGCTTCACGATCTCGAGACTGCGGTTGTGGCCGAGGCGGTACTCCTGCTTGAGGCGCGGCAGATAATCGCGGCGCTTGTCGGGGAGCGAGTAGCTCTCCAGCGCGTTCGCGACGTGTGCGGGCATCGCTTCCGGCGTCTTCTCGTGATGCACGCTGATCGCTTCGATCTGCACGCCGGGAAGCGGGCTGCCGGTGGCGATGACGGTGTCGGCGGCATGCGCCTGCCGCGGCAGCGGCTTCGCCCATTGCACGTAGCGGCGGACGAACTCGTGCACGAGCCGGAACTCGCCGTCGCGCCACGCCACGCCGATGCCGACGTGCGTCGCGTGCGGATCGAGGATCGTGCGCTTGTGCCCGTCGTGCGGCGGCATCTCGGCCATCATCGCGTCCTGAGAGCGGCGGGCCATCTCGTACAGCGCGCGGTCGTTGAACGAATAGTTCGCCGACCAGGCGGCCGCGTTCTCGCTCACACCGTCATTGCCACCCGCGAACGAGTAGCGCATGTAGGGCGTCAATCCGTCCGTAGTGAAGTGTCCGTTGGTCTTGTTCGCGAGCTGGCGCTCGCAATAGTTGTCGGCGTAAACCGAGCCCTGCAGATCGAGCTGAACCGGCGGTAGTCTGTAGAGCTGGCGGTCGCGGTTGATGAGCTTGAGGATGTGCTGCCGGAGGGTCGTGCGGGTCGGCTCGATGTCGCTGTGCGCAAGCGGAGAGGCGAGCGCAATGACGGCGACGGCGATCAGCAGACGTTTCATAAAGAAATAATCAGCGAACTGGCAGCTCGATCACAACACGTAACCCAGGATTCACATTCTCGGCGTGAATGCGGCCGCCATGTTCTTCGATCGCCTTGCGTGCGATCGCCAGGCCGAGGCCGGTTCCGGTGGACTTCGTCGAAAAATACGGATCGAAAATTTTCGGCAGCACGTCGGCCGAAACGCCCGGCCCGCTGTCTTCGACGCAGATCACCACTTTCGAATCGACGCCCTCACTGCCGAGCCTCACCCGTCCGCCCGGCGCGGCCTGAAACGCGTTCTCGATGAGGTTGGCAACGGCGCCGCGCAGCAGGCGCTCATCACCAGTGAACGTCGCGGGGGTGGACGGCGCGATGACGGACTCGAACTCGATGCCGCGCTCGCGGCTCTCCGCGTAGCCGGAGGCGAGATCGTCGAGCAGTCGTTTCAGATCGAGCGGCTTGCGATTGATCTGCCGCGTCGACGCGTAATCGCTGAATTCGCGTGAGGTCTCGCGCAGCGTGACGACCTGCCTGAGGATGTTGTCGACCGCGGTGATGACGACCTCGGGCAGCCGCGGATCGCCGCGCTCGGCGAGCGCGCGCAGATGTTCGGCGGTGAGCTGAATCGGCGTCAGCGGATTCTTGATCTCGTGCGCGACCTGCCGCGCCATTTCGCCCCACGCCTCGAGCCGGTTGGAGCGGAGGATCTCGGTGACGTCTTCCGCGATCAGCATCTCTTCCTGGCTTTCCGGCAGCGGCACGATCGAGACGCGCAGTGTCCGCTCGTTGCCGTCGAGCTCGATGCCGATCTCGCTCGATTCGAGCCGGCGCTGACGATGTTCGGCGAGGAACTCGCGCACGTCGGGGAAGGTAGGGAAGGAGTCGCCGAACAGCCGGCGAGCCATCGCGTTCATCGCGCCGACGCGGCGCTCGCCATCGAGCACGACCACGGCGGCGTTGATGTTTTCGAGCAGTGTCTGCAGACGGTCGCGCTCGTGGCGGAGGTCTTCCTGCTGCTGACGGATGGAGTGCGACATGTCGCGGAACGTCGTCACGAGCAACGCGATGTCGGGATCGGGCGGCACTTCGAGGCGGAGGTCGAACTCGCCGCGCGCAACGGCGCGTGCGCCGGCCACGAGACTCTGCACTGGTTGTGTCACGCCGCTCGCGATTCGGAACGCCACCGCGATCGCGGCGAGGGCGATGAAGACGAGCAGTAGATAGATGGTGGTGGCGAGGTCGTTGACCTGCGCCTCGATCTGCCGCCCCTGCACGATGAACGGGAGCGCGAGCGTGTAGGTGCGTCCGCCGCCGAGGTTCACCGGGCTGTAGATTTCCTCGTAACGCGTGGCGCCGCTGGCGCGGCTCGCGCGGACGACCTGTTTTCCGCGCAGGACGATGTCGAGGTAGACGTCGCCCGGCAAGCGCTCCGATTCGACGTGCGCGGCGAAGAGATCGCGCCGGCTCGAGGCGGTGAGCCGCTCGCCGCGATAGAGATGAAGGTCGTGCTGGATGACGCGCGCGAGCCAACTGAAGATCTCGTCGTCGAGCACCTGATCGGGCGACGCATCGCCTTGCGAGCCGATGTAGTCCTCGATCACGCGCTGCGCGGTGTTGAGCGCGTTCTGGCCGCGCTCGACGGTTTCGAACTCGAGCCGGTTCGCGAGATATGCGCGGACGAAGAGCACGAACGCGATCAGCGGCAGGATGACCACGGCCATGAGATAGATGGAGGTGCGCGAGCGGAAGTCGAGGCTCAGCCGCGCGGCGGCGGGCGATGACCTGCGACGGCGGATCGTCGCGCTGATCGCGCGCACGAGCCGCGGCGCCGACCGCCACACCAGCGCGAACACGAGCATCAGCAGCGCCCACACCGCCACCCCGCCGGCGCGGCGAATCTGTTGCGCCCACGACGTGACCTGCAGCGGAAATGCGTACAGCGCGTTCTCGCCGCGTCGCAGATAAAGCGCATCGGCCTCGGGGTCAGTCGACTGCACCCAGACGCCGGAGCCAGGCTTCAGCCGCGAAAAGTAGAGCGTCGGATGTTGCGGCAGCCGATAGGTGACCGGACTTTGCGCGTTCCCCTCGCGATCGAACACCGCGGGGTCGCGCTGCTGACGCCACCCGGCGGCTTCGGCGCTCTCGGTCTCGAAAAAGTCGCGATAGACGTCGGCCGATGCGGTCGCGCCGGGATCGGCCGGATTGACGACGTGCACGCTGCCGAGGCCGATCGTCGTGCCGAGCACCGTCACGTCGAAATCGTGATGCAGCAACACGCGGCGAATGCTTCCGACCTGCAGGACCTCACCGCTTTCGCTCGCCGCCTGCTCGTCGAACTGCGGAAGGCCGACGCCGAAGCGGCTGATCGGGGAGCGGGTGAATTCATCCTGCACCGTGATCACCGCCGGCACTCGCCATTGCGAGAGGTCGGAGCGGAGCCACAGCGCGTACGCGAGATCCTCCATGCTCATGCGGCGATAGTCGTCGGGAAGAATGGTCGCGAGATCGATGCGCTTGAACTCCGTGTCGAGCGTCGTCTCGATCATCGTTCGCATCTGTCCCGCTTCGCCCGCGACGAGCGGCGCGTACGTTTCGGAGATGAACTGCCGCGCGCTGGCGCGGCCGAAAATGTGGAGCGGGACGTAGACCACCGCCGCGACGATGATGGCCATGATGGCGATGCGCAGCGCGATGTTGCGATCGGTGTGCTCGAAGCGGAGATTCGCGAGCACCAATGCTGCGAGCCGCACCACCGCCAGCGCGAGGAACAGCAGCGCCGCGAACAGCACGCCCTGCACGACCGACGCGGGGACGATGTGATCGGGTAGCGCGCTCACGCGCGAGTTCGCGACGAAGTTGTCGACCAACCGAATGTAGCCCCATGCCGCCGCGGCCGCGAGCAGCGCGCGCAGCACGAGCGGCAGGCGCTGCAGCACGGGACAAAGCAGGACGACGAGGCCGAGCAGTGTGGCCGCGGTCAGCAGCAGATCGAACGGCGATTTACTGAAGCCGCCGCGAATGAAACGCGAGCCGTAGAGTTGAAAGTCGAAAATGCCGAGGGTGTCGTTCGGGACGCTCACCGCGAGGAGCGCGATGCGCGCGACGATCAGCGGCACGAATGCGTACGGCGAACGGAACTTGCGCGCGAACACGATCAGCGCGCCGATCGCCAGCAGCACCGCCGCGACCGTCACTCCCTCCGCGCGAATCGCGTCGAGCACTTCCATCGACGAGCGCGGCGTGACGTCGACCCACAACGACGAGTCGGCGCGCCGCGCCACCAGCGCGCGATGCGTCCCGCGCTCCTGCCGCGGAAACCCGCCGTGGAACATCATCGAGACGACCCACGCATCACCTTTATGAAACGCGGGCTTGCGGCCGGGGACGTTCTCGATGCGCGCGAATGCCTGGATCGTGAAGCCGTTCGCGACGCGCGAGCGCGTCACGTAAAGATTGGTGACGTCGAACTGATAGGTGCGATTGCCGGGCGCGCGATAGTCCTCGCCCCACCAGGCGATCGGCTCGCCCTCCGCGTCGAGAATGCGCGCGCCGCGGCCGTTGCTCTCGCGCATCTCCTGCTGCAGCACGAGAAACAGCGCCGCACGATTCGCCTCTTTGCCTGCAATCAAACGCGTGATGCGCGCGGCCGACGCGTCGAGCTCCGCTTCGAGCGCGTTCACCGATTCGCGGACGTGCGCGACGTCATGCTGCACGTGGTCGCGCGAGCGCTGCGCGAACGTGCGCGACATCGCGGCGACGCGCCAGATCGAAGCGGTGTCGACGATCGCGACGAGCAGCAGGCAGACCGCGGCGAGCCGCGCGCCGGTGCGCCGTGTCACGAAGAACGAGACGATCGCCAGGACGGCGACCGCGCCGGCCGTCCAGAATTGCGCTCCCGCATAAAGACGAATCGCCGTCGCGATTGCGACGGCGATCCAGGCGAACTTCATTGTGTGTTGTTTCCTCAGCCGGCGGAGCGGACGGAGACGACCGTGTAGCGGCCGTCTTTCTGCTGCAGCGTGATGTAGAGGTCGCGATCTCCGGCCGCCGTCGACCAGCGTCCTTTGATGTGGTACTGCCCCTCGGAACGCGCACCCTTGGCGCTCACGCGCTCGAAGCCGCTCGGCTTCACTTTGTTGAACAGCCCGTCGAGGAGATACGCAGCCTGATCGCGTCCGAAGAACCCGTCCTTGTCGACGAGTCCAGGGAACTGCAACTGGACCTGTGCATCGGCGCTGATCCCCGAGACGATCGCGTCGACGTCGCCGCCGCCGAATCCACGCTCGAGGTTCGACATCGCTGCGTCGAGGTCGCGGAACTGCGCCGACGCGACGATCGGGACGAACAGCATGACGAAAGCGAATCGTGTCCAGAGTCTCATTGGTTGTCTCCTGTTATGCCTGTCACAACCGGGCACGTTGAATGGTTATTCTACTTCTTTTCAACGACTTACGTGAGTCCTTCGTTGTAGCCTCGGTGCTGCGTTCTGTCCTCTGCGCGTGACGCGATCCGCCGCGATTCGGCTTCCGCTAAAAAGTCCGCCGGCGCGGGCGCCGTCACGCGAAGTGTCTGACCTGTCAATGGATGAAGCATTTCGAGCTCCGCCGCGTGCAGCATCGGCCGCGCGGCGCTGCTCTCTCCATAGAGCCAGTCGCCTGCCAAAGGATGACCGATGGCCGCGAGGTGCACGCGGATCTGATGAGTCCGTCCCGTCTCGAGATGGATGTCGACGAGCGAACCCGACGGTGATGCGTCGAGCGGCCGCACGTGTGTGATCGAGCGCTTTCCATGCTCGCGCACGCCGAACTTGATCGCACCGATGCGCGCGATCGGCGCGTCGATGGTCTGCCGCTCCGCGAGCTCGCCTTCGCAGATCGCGAGGTAGCGCTTGGTGATCCGCTTCCGCTCGAACTGCCGGGTCAGACGCACATTCAGCTCCGACGACTTCGAGAAAAAAATCACGCCGCTCGTTCCGCGGTCGAGCCGCTGCATCAGAAACGCGGGGGATGTATAGCGCGCCACGAGATCGTGCAGATACGGCTCTTCGGGCTCGTACATCCGCTGCTGCACCACGAGTCCCGCGGGCTTGTTGACGAAGATCAGCGCTTCGTCTTCATAGAGGATGTCGAGCTGCACGACACAGATTCGCACATCTCGGCGCCGCTCGTCTCACCACCGCGGCCGGACGTCCCCGGGCCGCACCGCTGCACGACGGCGTGCTGCCATGATCCGCCGCATGAAGCGTCTGCTCCTCCTGCTTTCCCTCCTTCCGCTCTTCTCGCTTGCCGCAGATGCGCAGCAGCTCGACGCGACGATGCGCCGCGACATCGTTGATGCGACCGCGACGCGCATCGAGCAGTCGTACGTGCTCGCCGAGCCGGCGCAGGCGATGGCGAAAGCGATTCGCGAGAAGCTGAAGCGCGGCGAGTACGACCACGTCACCGACGCGGCGGCGTTCGCACAGCGCCTCGGCGACGACCTGCGTGCGGTCAGCCGCGACAAGCACCTGAACGTCGTGTGGAGTCCGGCCGGACCGCCGCCGCTCGCGCAGCAGGAGGAGGAAGCGCGCGATGCGAACTACGGCTTTGCGCGCGTGGAAGTGCTCGACGGCAACATCGGCTACATCGACGTTCGCCGCTTCTTTCCGGCGGAGATCGCCGCGCGCACGGCGGACGCCGCAATGGCCTTCGTCGCGAACAGCCACGCGCTAGTCATCGACCTGCGCCGTCACGTCGGCGGTCAACCCGAAATGGTCGCGTATCTCGCGAGCTACTTCTTCGGACCGGAGCCGGTGCTGCTCAACGAAATTCAGTCGCGCGAAAACCAGACCACGACTCAGTACCGAACGCACGTCGTGCCGGGCCCGCGCTACAGCGGAAAGGTGTACGTCCTGACGAGTGACTTCACGTTCTCCGCCGCCGAGGAGTTTGCATACGACCTCAAAAACCTCGGGCGCGCGAAAGTGATTGGAGAAACCACCGGCGGCGGTGCACATCCCGTCGCGACGTATCGCCTGCCGCACGGCTTCCTCGGCATCATTCCGAACCGCCGCGCCATCAATCCGATCTCGAAAACGAACTGGGAAGGCGTCGGCGTCGAGCCCGACATCAAAGTGAAAGCCGATGACGCGCTGCGCGCCGCACTCACCGCCATCGCATCCGAGAGCGTCAACGCCGCGACGCCCGCCGTTCGCGCCGCGCTCGAAGCGTGGTTGAAAAGCTTCAACGAAGACGACCGCGCCGGGCGGGAGCGCTTTCTGCGCGAGCGCTCCACATTGCCGGCCGGTCAATACGCGCAGATGGACTTCGATCTGCGGTCGCAGTTCGGCAAATACGAGCTCGTGCGGATCCTCTCCGGATCGGCCACTGCCATCGAAGCGCTGCTGCGCCATCCGACCGGCGGCGGTGCGCGTGTGGCGCTGCAGGTCGACGCGTTGGGGAAGATCACCGACGTGCAACTGCAGGCGGCATCACCGGAGTGACCGTTCGTCCCTTCGCCACGACCGTTCATCCCGCCTGAAAATAAATGCTGCACGGCGAGGTTAAGAAGGGCCACATGTCCCGCGCGCGCAAGCTGCTGATCATTTTTGCCTGCTGGACGTTCGTGGCCGTTTTCTTCGCCGCGCACATCACCGTCGGCAGCCGCGCGCTCGGCGAGCGCAACGTCTCGTTCTGGAATGCGCTCGCCGTCTACATGACCTGCGCGTACACCTGGTTTCTCTTCACGCCGTTCGTGGTGCGCATCTCGCGTCGGTTCCGGCTGGCCAGTCCGAACATCGTCTCCAGCACCGCCGTGCACGTGCTGGCGTCGATCGGGTTCATGTTCCTCAGCTTCACGATCTTCATCCTCATCACGCCGTACACGGTCGACGCGGCGATGGGCAAACGCGCATTCTTCGAGCGAATGAAGTTCCTGCTCGCGTACGAGATGCACCTCGACCTGCTGCGTTACTGGGGCGTGGTGGCGATCGAGCACACGCTCAGCTATCACCGTCAGGCGCGCGAGCGGGAAGTGGCCACGTCGCAACTGCGCGCCGAGCTCGCGGAAGCGCGGCTGGAAGTGCTCAAACGGCAATTGCAGCCGCACTTTCTTTTCAACACGCTCAACAGCATCTCGATGCTGATGTTCGAGAACGTGCAGCTCGCGAATCGCATGCTGCTGCGTCTCAGCGAACTGCTGCGCGCGGGCCTCACCACTGACTCGCCGCACGAGGTGAGCCTCGAGCACGAGCTGTCGTTCCTCGAGCGCTATCTCGACATCGAGCGGATGCGTTTCGGCGACCGCCTGACGATCGACGTGGAAGTCGATCCCTCGACCCTCGGCGCGCGCGTGCCGAATCTGCTGCTGCAGCCGCTGGTCGAAAACGCGATCCGCTACGGCGTGGCCGCGGTCGATCGGCCGTCGACAGTGGCCATTCGCGCGGAAAAAACCGGCAGCGAATTGCGCCTGCAGGTGCGCGATGACGGGCCAGGTCTTGCGAAAAATGCGAAACGCGGCGTCGGACTCTCCAACACCGAGGCGCGGCTGAAACAGTTGTATGGAAGCGAGCAGCGGATGGAGCTCACCACGCCGAACAACGGCGGCGTGTTGGTGAGCATCGCCATTCCGTTCCGCGCGGCGACCGTGAGTCACTGATGCGCGTCCTGATCGTCGACGACGAACCGATTGCACGGCGCGGACTGCGCCGTCTGCTCGAGAGTGCGCCCGACGTCGAAGTCGCCGGCGAGGCCGCGAGTGGCACCGCCGCGGTCGACGCCATCCGCACGCTGCGCCCCGACCTCGTGCTGCTCGACATTCAGATGCCGGAGATGGATGGGCTGGAAGTGGTGGCCACCATCACGCCGCAGAAGATGCCGGCAGTAGTGTTCGTGACTGCGTACGACAAATACGCGCTCGACGCGTTCGACCTCAACGCCGCCGATTACGTCCTCAAGCCGGTCGACCCGGAGCGTTTCGAGCGCGCGCTCGAACGGGCGCGCAAACGGAAGCCGGAAGACCTCGAGGAGCGGCTGCGCAAAGTGCTCGAGAGCGCGCGGCCGCAGCGCTCCGATCGTCTGGTCATCCGCTCCTCCGGCAAGATCCAGTTCGTCAGCGTCGAGGAGATCGACTGGATCGTCGCCGAAGACAATTACGTGCGCATTCACGCGGCCGGGAAAACGTACCTGATGCGCGAGACCG
>DASVRB010000628.1:0-3465 GCA_036388835.1 Thermoanaerobaculia bacterium
CGCCAACACCAACACCGACACCACCTGGAACACGCAGGGCACGACCGGCACCGCCAGCGGCAACACCGGCATGACCTCGAGCACGCAGAGCGGCTCGAACACGCAGTCGAACACCGGCACGATGAGCGGCACCACCTCGACAACGCAGTCGACCACCCGCTCGACCACCGGCACCAGCGCGACCAACAACACCAGCACGAGCGGCACGCGCTCGAACCTGCGCGGCACCGGCAACACCAACAACAACACGAACAACAACACCGGCACGATGACCAGCGGCTCGACCATGGCGGACGACGATGATGACGACGCCGCCACGACCACCCGCACCCGCATGAGAAAGGACTAGTTCTTGCTCATCGAGAAGCGACGGGCCTCGGCTCGTCGCTTCTTTTTTTTGCCCCGATGAAACGGACCTCCTGCATCCTCGCGCTCTTCCTCACCTTCTCGCTGCACGCGGCGGAGAAGAGCGAGGTGCTGCTGGCGAAAGCATGGCCGGCCGCGCCGATGGCGGCACTCCCGGAGATCGGCACCGGCCTCGGCGTCGTCTTCACCCCCGATCTTTCGGTGAAGGACAACTGCCGTTTCTTCGAGGCCCTCGGCTTCGCCTGTTTCGAGAGCGCCGACTGGCTGGAAGTGCTCTCCGACATTCACGCCTACAACGTCGACCATCCCGGCCGGCGCATCCGCACGCTGATCCTCGAGACGCACGGCACCAACGGCAACGGCCTCAAAGTACAGACCGGGAAGAAACCGGAGGACGAGCGCTCCTACATCTCCGTCGCCGCGCTGCAGGAAATGCTCGAGCCGGTCGGCGTCCGCTACATCATCGTCAGCGCCTGCAACTCCGGACGGCTCCTCCGCCCCGAGATCTATCGCAAGCTCGATCCGAACAACGGCGACAAGCTCTTCCTCCCGGCCACGCGCGGCATCATCGACGCGACCGAGGACTTCGATCCGAAGAAGACCACCACCACCGTCATCACGCCGGCCAACAGCCACATCGAGACGACCCTGGTCGGTTCGCTGCGCGAGCTCGCACCTGCCACGCGCGAGGCGCTCGAGGCCGTGGCGAAAGCGCGCGGAATCGAGCTCCCGAAACAGTTCGCCGTCTCCGAGATGCTGATCCAGATGCTGCTGCGCGACCCGGAGCTCGAGCTCCGCACCGGCGCGCATGTCGAAGAGCTGTCGAAAACGCAGAGTGCGCCCGAGGCCAGTGAGAGGATCTTCAAATCCTTCGTCGACCACCTCGACCAGGTCGCGTCGCGCGGCTCCTCCCCCCAGACGGCAAGCGCCGTCGGCGCGCATTAGAGCGCGCAAAATATTGCCCGTCCGGCTTGCGTCCGGTGCAAAATAGCGGCGTTGCATGACGCGCAAAATGCCAGCCTCGACCATTTGCGTCTGGCTTGCTTATTGCTGAGTCGTCTCCCAGGGATGACACGGGCCAAAACGCACATCCAGAAGCACCTAGCCGCTTATCCGAGTCATTCCGGTGCCCCAATCACGAGCACGAAAAGAGAGTTGAATGAGTAGAGCTGTGCTGATCACCGGCGGCGCGGGCTTCATCGGTTCCCACCTCGCCGATGCGCTCCTGCAGCAAGGCCACCGGGTTCGCGTCCTCGACAGTCTCGATCCCCAGGTGCACGGCGCGGAACAGAAGCGCCCCGAATATCTCGACCCCGAGGTCGAGCTCCTCGTCGGTGATGTGCGCGACCCGAATGCGGTCGCCGATGCCCTCGACGGAATCGACAGCGTCTTCCACTTCGCCGCCAAAGTCGGCGTCGGACAGTCGATGTACGCGGTCGAGAACTACACCGACGTCAACAACCGCGGCACGGCCGTCCTCCTCGAGGCGCTGCTGAAAGCAAAGAAGCCGGTCGAGCGGCTCGTCGTCGCTTCGAGCATGAGCATTTACGGCGAAGGCTTGTATTGCGATGCGGCCGGCAACGTCGCCGCGGGACAGGAGCGCGCACTGGAGCGTCTCAAAGCGCGTCAGTGGGAAGTCACGGACGGCAACGGCAACGTGCTCACCCCCGTGCCGACGCCCGAGACCAAAACGCCGAACCTCGCCTCCGTTTACGCGCTCTCGAAATACGACCAGGAGCGCCTCTGCCTCCTGATTGGCCGCGCGTACAACATCCCTACAGTTGCTTTGCGATTTTTCAACGTCTACGGAACGCGTCAGGCGTTGTCGAATCCGTACACCGGCGTGCTCGCCATCTTCGCCTCGCGCCTGCTCAACAACAGTGCGCCGCTGGTCAATGAAGACGGCTTGCAGCGCCGCGATTTCGTGCATGTGCTCGACGTCGCGCAGGCCTGCATCAAAGCGATGGAGAACGCGCCGAACGTGGCCGGCCAGGCCTTCAACGTCGGCAGCGGCCGCAATTACACGGTGCTCGAAGTCGGACGCAGACTCGCCGAGGTGCTCGGGAAAAACGTGCAGCCCGAGATCACCGGCAAATATCGCGTTGGGGACATCCGCCACTGCTTTGCCGACATCACCCTCACCCGCGAAATGCTCGGCTACGAGCCGAAAATGCTGCTCGAAGATTCGCTGATCGAGCTCGCGCAGTGGCTGGAGGGACAGATCGCCGTCGACCGCGTCGGCGACGCCACGGCCGAGCTCACCGCGAGGGGACTGACGGTATGAGGATCGTCTCGAACGATTCTTTCATCCTGATCACCGGCGGTTGTGGCTTCGTCGGAACGAACCTCGCGCATCGCCTGCTCAGTGAAGGGCAGCGCGTCTGCGTGTTCGACAATCTCTCTCGCCCCGGCGTCGAGCGGAACCTCGAATGGCTGCGCGCCACGCACGGCGACAACCTCATCGTGAAAATCGCCGATGTCCGCGACGCCGGCGCCGTGCGCGAAGCGGTTCGTCGCGCCTCACAGGTCTTTCATCTCGCCGCACAGGTCGCCGTCACGACCTCGGTCGGCGATCCGCTGTCGGACTTCGAGATCAACGCGCGCGGCACGCTGAACGTGCTCGAGGCCATCCGCAACAGCATCCACCGTCCGCCGCTCTTCTTCACCTCGACCAACAAGGTCTACGGCGGCCTCGACGACGTCGCGCTGCGCGAAGAAGGTCTGCGCTACACACCGGCCGACGACGCGATCGCACAGAACGGCATCTCCGAGCTCCGCCCGCTCGACTTCCACAGCCCGTACGGCTGTTCCAAAGGGACCGCCGATCAGTACGTGCTCGATTACGCGCGCACTTACGGCATCCAGGCGGTCGTCTTCCGGATGAGCTGCATTTACGGGCCGCATCAGTTCGGCACCGAGGATCAGGGCTGGGTCGCGCACTTTTTGATTCGCGCGCTCAACCATCAGCCGATCACGATTTACGGCGACGGCAAGCAGGTGCGCGACATTCTCTATGTCGATGACCTCGTGAACGCGTTCCAGCTCGCCTCCGAAAAAATCGACGTCTGCAGCGGCAACGCCTTCAACATCGGCGGCGGC
>DASVRB010000629.1:0-5385 GCA_036388835.1 Thermoanaerobaculia bacterium
AAGCGGTAGCGCCTACACCCGTCATCCTGAGCTTTAGCGAAGGATATCGAAATGCGACGGCCGTCGCGGCTGAGATCCTTCGCTAAAGCTCAGGATGACGAGTGGAGCATTTCTAGCGACGCGGCTCCCTGTGCTCACGCCAGCGGCAGCAGGATGTGAAACGTCGCGCCGTGGCCCGGCTCCGATTCGGCGTAGATCGAGCCGCCGTGCGTCGCGACGATCTGGCGCGTCACCGGGAGTCCGAGTCCTGTGCCTTTGCTCTTGGTCGTGAACATCGGCTCGAAGATGCGCGGCATGACTTCGGCGGCGATGCCGGCGCCTTCATCGCGGATCCAGATGTGCAGGCGGTGCGGATCGTCGTCGCTCACGGCGGCGCCGAGGTCGATCCTGCCGCCGCGGGGTGTGGCGTCGCGTGCGTTCAGCACGATGTTGAGCAGCGCCTGTTGCAGCAGCGCCGCGTCGCCCTCGATCGTGAGTGACGCCGGCGGCTCGGCGACGTTGAGCGTGATGCCGTGCAGCAGCGCGTCCGTTTCCTCCGCAACGTCGCGCAGCAACGCCGTGGCATCGACGCGGCGGCGGTCGACGTCGGCGGGGCGGGTGAAGCGCAGCACGTCGTCGGTGATCGACTGTCCGCGCCGCACGCAGTTCGCGAGGATGCGTACGGCGTTCTGCACGTTCTGCGAATCGCGCAGCAGGATGTCGCGCGCAGTCGCCGCGGCGGACAGCACGTTGCGGAACTCGTGCGCCATGGTCGCGGCGATGCGGTCGAGCGCGGCCAGTCGCGTGGTCTGCTCGAGCCGCTCGATCGTCGTCTCGAGCGCACGCTGTGCGGTGATGTCGCTTGCGAAGCCGAACCGCTCCACGATCGTGCCGTTGCGGTCGCGGCGGCCGGCGCCCCATGCTTCGATCGTCCGATACGACCCGTCCGCCGCGCGCACGCGCATTTCGAAGCGCCGCAGGCTCGGATCGCTTGCGCGATCGCGCAGACGCTGCTGCAGCCGCTCCTGATCGTCGGGGTGCACGAGCGCCAGCGCATCGCGGCCGATCCAGTCGGCCGCCTTCCATCCGGTGATCGCCTCGAACGCGGGATTGAGCGACGTCAGCATGCCGTCGGGTGTGAGCGTGTAGATGATCTCGCGCGCACCATGAACGACGCTGCGGTAACGTTCTTCCGACGCGCGCAGCCGCTCGTCGGCCGCTTTCTCCATCGTGATGTCGGCGAGCACGCCGCTCAGCTCCGTGCCGCTGACGCGCACCATGTCGCGCACCCACACGATGTGGCCGTCCGCCGCGATCATCCGGTACTCGAACTGGTGGCTGCGATTGGCGGCCGTCGTCGCGCGGCAGAATGCGACCGCCCATTCACGATCGTCGGGATGAATGCGCGATTCCCAGAATCCTTCCTCGTACCAGCGCGCGAGTGGAAATCCGAGCAGCCGTTCGGCCTCGGCCGAGACTTCGGTGAAGCGCAGCGTTTCGCGGTCGGCGCGCCACGTCACCGCGCGGATGCTTTCGACGATCTCCGCGTACCGCTCGCTCGCTTCCTTCAAATCGTCGATCGGCAGCACGTACGTCTGCACGAGCTGGCGATTGTTCTCGGTGATGAGGTGTGAGCTGATGCGCGTCCAGATCGGAGTGCCGTCCGCGCGCAGGAGCTGCAACTCCTTGTCTTCGACGCGGCCGCTCGTGCGCAGCGTCTCAATGATCTTGCGGCGATGTTCGGGCGAGCGATAGACGCTGCTGGCCTCCTGCATCAGGAGCTGTTCGCGCGACGGATACGCGAGCAGCGAGACGAACGCGTCGTTGACCGAAACGAAGCGTCCATCGAGCGTGGTCTCCACGATTCCGAACGGCGCGAGATCCGAGATCATGCTGACGGTCCATCCAATCGCCAGGCCATGTTGCGAGTTCGTGCAAGTGATTGAAAACGCCACGTGCGCGATCGCGCGCGGATCACGAATCACGAAGGATCGTCACGAGATCTCGTGACGAAAGCGCGCCTTGTCGATCCCCAATCGCTTGATCTTGGAATCGACTGTCGACGGCGGCAGACCGAGTCGTGCGGCGGCGCCGCCTGCACCGGCCACGCGGCCGCCGGCGGCGGAGAGCGCCTCTTCGATCCAGCGTCGCTCGATCTCGCGCAACGACGAGCTCTGCGCCGGTTGCGGTGCCGTTTTTTCCATTGCGCCGAGCATCGAATCGTCGAAGTAGAGCGTGTCGCCGATCGTCAGCAGAATGGCGCGCTCGAGCACGTTTGCAAGCTCGCGGATGTTGCCTGGCCACGAGTACGCGACCATCGCATCGAACGCGCGCTGCGGCACTTTCGTGACCCTCTTGCCGAGGCGCGCGGACAGCGCCGCGAGACAGTGCTCGATGATCAGCGGAATGTCGCCCTCGCGATCGCGCAGCGGTGGCACGTCGATCGGGAAGACGGCGAGGCGATAGTAAAGATCGGCGCGAAACGTTCCTTTGTGCACGGCGTCGGTGAGCACCTGATTCGTCGCCGCGATCACGCGTGCGTCGCTGCGGATCGTGTTGTTGCCGCCGACGCGCTCGAACTCGTGCTCCTGCAGGACGCGCAGCAGTGCGACCTGCATCTCCGCGCCGATCTCGCCGATCTCGTCGAGAAAGAGCGTCCCTTTCGAGGCGAGCTCGAAGCGGCCGAGGCGGCGCTGCAGTGCGCCGGTGAACGCGCCGCGCTCGTGGCCGAACAGCTCCGAGGCGAGCAGCGACTGCGGGAGCGCGCCGGCGTTGACGGTGATGAGCGCTTCTTTGCTGCGCAGCGAACGGCGGTGAATCGCGCGCGCGATCAGCTCCTTGCCGGTGCCGGTCTCGCCGGAGATCAGCACGGTCGAATCGGTGGCCGCGACCGCGTCGACCAGCGCGAGCACTCTGCGCATGGCGGGCGACTGGCCGACGATCTCGCCGTACAGGCCGCGATCGGCGAGGTCCTGCTGCAGCATCACGCTCTGTTCTTCGGCCGCGTCCTTCATCCGCGCGATCTCTTCGTATGCGAGCGAAGTCCAGACCGCGCTCGCCACCGGCCGCGCCACGTCGCCGAAAAACGCCGCATCTTCATCGGTGTATGGCTGTCCGCCGAAGCGCGCGAAGACGAGCGAGCCGAGGAGGCGGCCGACGAAGAGCGGCACCCGGACGTACGAATGCACGCCGAGATCGCGCCACATCACGTCCGGCGGAAAGTGCAGCGGCTCGGTCTGCGCATCGCGCACGAGCCGCGGTTGGCGCGTGCGTCCCACATCCTCGGTACCCGATCCGGCGAGCTCGAAATCCTGCACGCAGCGGACGTCCGGCCGTCCGGTGATCCGAATCAGCGCCGCGTCGACGTTCGTGTCGCCGGGGCCCATTCCGCGGACGTAAACCGCGTGGCGCTGCAGCCGCGTGCCGACGATGCGGTTCACCGCCACGATGTCGGTCGGGATGTGACCCTGCAGCATCTCGCAGGTCACGCGCATCACCGAGTAGAGGTCGAGCTCCGCGGTCGCCGCCTCAGCGATGTGGAGAAGGATGTCGTACCGGACTGCCAGCGGTAGCTCGGACATGCGGTGCCTCGATTGTGGTGGTACGAAGCATGGTAGTCCCGCCGCGCGGGCGCGTCACGCTTCCGGCGCAACTTCGTCCGCGCGTACGGTCTGCTTCGCGAGCGAGGTCACGTACACCACGCCCACCACGCCGCCGATCGTCAGCGCCGCGCCGAGGGCCGCCATGCCGCTGATTTTCTCGCCGATGAACGTCGCGCCGAGGGACATCGAGACGAGCACGGCGAGCTGCGAGATCACGCCGACCGTCATGGCGTCGACCCAGCGCAGACTGAACGTCAGCAGCAGTTGCGCGAAGATCGCGAACATCGAGGTCACGGCGAGCGAACCCCATTCCGCCGCGGTCGGGTTCTGCCACGTCGCGATTGCGAACGGCGCGGTCAGCACCGTGCCGAGAAGACAGAAGCTCGTGTAAACGGCCCACGAGTTTTCGCCCTTGCGCGCCGCACGCATCGCCGTGACGGCGGCGCCGGAGAGGATGCCGGAACAGACGCCGACGAGCTCCCACATCCCGAAGCCGAGCACGTCGCCCGGTTTCGCGGTCGCGCGCACGACCAGAAAAATGCCGGCCAGCGCCACCGGCATCGGAATCAGCACCTTGCCGCTGACGCGCTCGCGGAGAAAGAGCATTGAGAAGGTGCCGCTGAAAATCGGCGAGGTGTAGTTGAGCAGCGTGGCCACGCCGACCGTGATCTTTTCGATGGCGATGAAGTAGCAGAGCACCGCGCTGCCGCCGAAGAAGCCGCGGTAGAAGAGAAGATCGAGCCGTTTGAACGTGAACGCGCTCGCACGAAAGCGCGGGATGAGCAGCGCCGGTGCGAGGCCGGTGGCGAAGCGGATCATTGCCACCTGCGAGCCCGACAGACGCGCGGACGCGAGCTTCGCGGCGAACGCCATTCCGCCGAACAGCACCGCCGAGCCGACCATCAGCAGCAGCGCGCGCCGCGTCTCGCGTCCGTCGCGCGGACCGTCTGGTATCGTCACCGCCCGGAGAATATCAATGAGCGAACTGCGATATCGCGAAGCAACTCCTGACGACGCCGCTGCCATCGTGGAGTTCCAGCTGGCCATGGCGCGCGAGACCGAGGAGCTCGACCTCGATCGCGCGGTCCTCAGCCGCGGCGTGGCAGCGGTGTTCGCCGATCGATCCCTCGGGCGCTACTTCGTCGCCGACGAAGAAGGTGACGTCGTGGCGTCGCTGATGATCACGTACGAATGGAGCGACTGGCGCGCCGGCACGGTGTGGTGGATTCAGAGCGTGTACGTCGTTCCGTCCTTCCGCAGACGCGGTGTTTACGCGGGTCTGTACGATCACGTGAAAACGCTGGTCGCCGACGATTCCGCGATCCGCGGCATTCGTCTCTACGTCGACGAGCGCAATAAGCCGGCGCAGGAGGTGTACGCGCGGCTCGGGATGAACGGCGAGCACTATCGAGTGTTCGAGTGGATGAAGTGACTTTGCAGAGTTCAGGAAAGCGTCACTGCGACGGCGCGCTTCCTCGTTCATTGTTGATCGCTACTGGTTACTGGTTGCTGGTTGCTGGTTGCTGGTTGCTTGTGAGTCATTGCCTGGCGTTCCGGCGACGCGTCACAAGCAACTAACAACCAGCAACCAGCAACAACCCCACACCTGAAGGAGTCTCCTCCATGCACCGTTTCCTCGGTCTTGCTGTTCTGCTGCTGCTTTCACTTTCGACGAGCGCGTTGCCCGCGAACGTCGAAAAGGTCGAGTCGTTTCGCGGCGTCGACCAGTACCGCCTGAAATCGAACGACATGACCATCGTCCTCGTGCCGGACCATTCGGCGCCGGTGATCACGTTCATGGTCG
>DASVRB010000630.1:0-18862 GCA_036388835.1 Thermoanaerobaculia bacterium
CGAACGACGCCGGAATACGCCGGAGCCGCGGACGCGCTGCGCCGCCGCGGCGTGCTGCGGATGTTGCGTGCAGAGCTCACGCGAGACGACGTCGTGCGACTGCAGGAGACGCATCCGGCGGCGCTGGTGCTCGACTGCCGCGGATCGGCAGATCTCGAGCAGACATCGGATCCGCTGCTGCGCGCGCTGTTCGCTCGCGGTCTGGCGCGCATCAACGGCTCCGGTACGGGGCTCGCGGCGGACGAGGAGCTCGCCGCCGCGCCGGGTCTCTTCGTTGCCGGACCGTTGCTGGCGGGGATCAGTAACGCGCGACACTGCTTCTGGAACCTGGAGAGTGCAAAACGGCTGTTCGCTCTCTCGCCGGCAGTGGCGGGCGCGATTGCGCGCATACTGCATGAAATACATCATGAATAGCATTCCAGCGCACGAACTGCGGCGGGACATTCCCGGCCGCTTCAACGAGATCGACGTCATTCGGCGCGAGTGGCTGCGGTTCCTCGCGGTGCTGGAAGGGCAGATCGTGCCGCCGTACGAGGTGCTGGTGCATCCGTCGTCGACCTGCAATCTCCGCTGCGAGTGGTGCATCGGCGACTACGTGCCGATCGAAGAGGCCGCCACGGGGCGCGTGCTCGACGCGGCCAAAACATGCGGCGAACGGCTGCCCGACACGCTCGCCCAGCCGGCGAAAATGCGGCGGCTGATCGAAGGGATCCTCGCGTATCGCGAGCGGGTGACGGTGATGGCGGAAGACGGCCCGGTGGAAACAGAGCTCGGCATCGACGCGGTGTCGTTCTCCGGCCTCATCGGCGAGCCGCTGCTCTCGAGGCGCGCGGTGCTGGAGGCGATCGCCATGCTGCGCGCGGCCGGCGTGCGCACAGGTCTCTACACGAACGGCATCGCCATGGATGCGGAAGTGCGTGAGGCGCTCCTCGGCATCGACTACGTCCACATCTCCGTCGACGCCGGCACGCCCGAAACGTTCGCGCGGGTGAAGTGCGGCGGCAGCCGTCGCGGCCCGGCCTTGTTCGAGCGGATGATGGAGAACATCGCGGCGCTCGCCGCCTTGCGCGCGCGCACGCCAGGTGCGGCGGTGGCGATCAACGCGTCATACGTCGTGACGGCGGTGAGCTATGAGGAGCTGTACGAAGCGGCGCGCCGCCTGCGCGACGCGGGAGTCGATTCGTTGCGGGTGAAGCAGGACAACGCGGAACGGCTGCGGCTCGACGCGCGCCAACGCGCGGAGACGCACGCAGCGTTCGACAGGATCGAGGCGGAGCTGGCCGGTCCGTCGTTCCGGCTCGTGCGCATTCACGCGATCGACGATGTGCCGTACGCGCGCTACTTCAGCACGTGCACGATCACCGAGCTGATGGCAGCGGCGGGCTCGGACGGGCATCTCTATCCATGCAATTACCACCCGCGGCCGAATGGCGCGTCGTACGGCAGTGCAGTGGAGCGGCCGTTCGAGGAGATCTGGAAGGGGGGCGCGCGGCGCACGCTGCGCGAGCAGTTGCCGGCCATTTGTCCGTCGCAATGCGATCCATTCAAGACGCGCGCGAACACGCTGCTCGCCGACCTGCGCGGCGAGGGCGCACGCGCCGGCCTGGCCGGCATGACCGCGCGCCGCGACGCGCTGCTGGCGCAGTTCGCATGAGCGATTTCTACGCGCGCCTCAGCGATCCGGGCGGGCTCATTCCTGCCGGCACGCCGCTTCGCTATCCGGGTGAGGCGGCGCTCGGCGGATGGCTGACGGAGGCGGAGCTCGACGCGGCGACGGATGCGATCCGCTCGTCCATGGATTGGCGCAGCGGCTTTTCCTCGCACGAGGAGGTCGGCGCATTCGAGTCGGAGCTGGCCGCCTATTGCGGCGTGCGCAACGTGGTCGCGGTGAACGCGGCCGGGACGGCACTCGACCTGGTGCTGAAAACGCTCGAACTGAAGCCGGACGATGAAGTGATCGCGCCGTCGATCAACTTCCACGGCACGCACCTGGCCATCCTCAATACAGGCGCGCGGCTGGTGTTCTGCGAGAGCGAGCCGCACACGCTCAACGCCGATCCCGACGACGTCGCGCGCCGCATCACCAAACGCACGCGAGCGGTGCTGGTCACGCACATGAATGGCATCCCCGCCGACGTCGAGCGCATCACCGCCGCGGGCGCGGGGCGTCCGGTGATTTACGACGCGGCGCGCGCTCTCGGCGCAAAGTACCGCGGCCGCATCATCGGCGGCGAAGGGTGGGCCACCATCTTCAGTCTGCAAAGCAAAAAGCAGATGACGGCGCTCGGCGAAGGCGGCGCGATCGCCACGAACGACGACGATCTGGCGCGCCGGCTCCGCCGCATGCGCACGTTCGGTGAGGGCAGTGAATGGGGGAGCAACTTCCGGCTCACCAAACCGCAGGCCGCGGTCGCGCGCGTGCAGTTGCGCCGGCTCGAAGAGATGGTCGCCGTCCGTCGCCGCGCCGCGGTGCTGCGCGAAGACGTGCTGCGTCGCGCAGCAGGCGTGCTGTTGCCCGCCGCGCAAGAGGGCGATCGGAATTCGGTCTACGTGCACGCGCTGCTGCTCCCCTCGGGCTGGACGCGCGAGGATCGCGATCGCCTGATCGCCCGCCTGGCGATCGAGCATGGAATCGGCTGCGTGGTCGCGAATCCGCCGACGTATCAATCCAGCCGCTACATCGCGACTCGCGTCACCCAACGAACGCCGCTGTCGGAAGAGATCGCGTCCCGCCTGATCTGCCCCTCGTTCCATCCGCTGATGACGGACGAAGAACATTGGGAGATCTGCGAGGCGGTCGTGAAAGCGATCGCGTCGCGCTAGTGACGGGCACTAGCGCGACGGATAGTCGCGCCGCGTGGCGCCGGTGTAGATCTGCCGTGGGCGGGCGATTTTCTGATCGGGATCCTGGAGCATCTCCTGCCACTGGGCGAGCCAGCCGGAGACGCGGGGGATTGCGAACAGCACGGTGAACATGGCGGTGGGGAAGCGCATGGCCTGGTAGATGAGGCCGGAGTAAAAGTCGACGTTCGGGTAGAGCTTGCGCTTGACGAAGTAGTCGTCCTCGAGCGCGATCCGCTCGAGCTCGAGCGCGATGTCGAGCAGCGGGTTGCGGCCCGTGACTTCGAACACCTCGTCCGCGACCTGCTTGATGATCTTTGCGCGCGGGTCGTAGTTCTTGTAGACGCGGTGGCCGAAGCCCATCAGGCGGCCGCCTTCGCCGCTCTTCACGCGCTTGATGAACTCCGGAACGTTGTTGACGCTGCCGATCTCGCCGAGCATCTGCAGCACCGCTTCGTTCGCGCCGCCGTGCAGCGGGCCAAAGAGCGCGGCGGCCGCCGCGGCGACGGCGGAGTACGGATCGACCTGCGAGCTGCCGACCGCGCGCATGGCGTTGGTCGAGCAGTTCTGTTCGTGGTCCGCGTGCAGGATGAAGAGGACGTCCAGCGCACGCTCGAGCACCGGGTTCGGCGTGTACTTCGTCTCCGTCATCCGGTACATCATGTTGAGGAAGTTGCCGGTGTACGAGAGGTCGTTGTCGGGATACGCATACGGCATCCCGATCATGTTCCGGTAGTTGAACGCCGCGATGGTGATGACCTTGGCGATGATCCGCTCGATCTGCTTCTGCCGCCCCTCGGCATCGAAGATGTCCTTCGCTTCCGGATAGAACGTGCCGAGTGCGGCCATCGAGGAGATGAGCCGTCCCATCGGGTGCGCGTTGTAGCGGAACGAGTCGATGAGGTGGCGGAAGTTCTCGTTGAGGATGGTGTGGTGCGTGATGGTGTGCTGCCACGTCTTCAGCTCGTTGGCGCTCGGGAGCTCGCCGTTGAGCAGCAGGTACGCGACCTCGAGATACGTGCTCTTTTCCGCGAGCTGTTCGATCGGGTAGCCGCGGTATTCGAGGATGCCTTTGTCGCCGTCGATGAAGGTGATGGCGCTGCGGCACGACGCGGTGTTCATGAAGGCCGGGTCGTACGTCATCATCCCGAAGTCTTCGTCCGAGACCTTGATCTTCCGGAGGTCGATGGCCCTGATGGTGTCGTCTGTGATCGGAACTTCGTAGGTCTTGCCGGTGCGGTTATCGGTAATGGTGAGGGTGTCGGCCACGAACGTCATACCTCCAGGAAATCGGGCGCGTAATCTACTACAAGTCCCCGAAGCGCGAACTGATCACGCTTGCCGCGACGATCGCTGCCGTTTCGGCCCGCAACCGCCGCGGTCCGAGACGTTGGAAGAAGCATTCCCGATCGCGCGCGAGCTGCAGTTCGGCGTCGCTCCAGCCGCCTTCCGGACCGATGAAGAGCGTCGCTTCTTCGAGCGTCGCGAGGGTCGTCGGCTCGATGTCGGCGTCGAAGAAAATCTTCGCGCCCGCGCTCTCCAACGCCTTGCTCACTTTCACCGGCTCGTGCAGCAGCGGCACGCGCGTGCGGCCCGATTGCTTCACCGCTTCGAAAACGATCTTGTTCCAGCGGTCCATCTTTCCGGCGTAACGCTCCGCGCGCAGCTCGATCCGATCGGTGACCAGCGGGACGATCGAGCGGACCCCGAGCTCGGTCGCTTTCTGCAGCACGAGCTCGAACTTTTCGAGCTGGATGATCGACATCGCCAGATGCAGCACGAGCGGCGATTCGCGCGACGGAAGCGCCTCACCGACCGTGATCACGGCCCGATCTTTTTCGAGCGCCTGCACGATCCCGCGCGCCGCGTTTCCGTCGCGATCGAAGACCTCCACCTCTTCTCCCGCGCGAAGACGGACCACGCGTACGGAGTGGTGAAACTCGTCGCCCGTGACGACCGCCACCGGCTCGATCCGATCGATGAAGATGCGGTGGCGCATAGGGCGGGGGAGCGTATCAAAACCGTACTGGTGGAGCGGCGGGCTTCAGCCCGCCGAGGTCGTCGCGACGACCGGACCCTCCTCGTCATCCTGAGCGTCAGCGAAGGATCTCGGCGGCGACGGCCGTCGCATTTTGAGATCCTTCGCTGACGCTCAGGATGACGGGAGGTCCTGCACTTCCGCACTCGCGAGCCTTCCTCGGATCAACGGCACGAGCAGCAGGGCCGGAATCGCCAGTGCCGCGGTCAGCAGGTAGTAGCGCGTGAAGCCGAGGTCCTTGGCCACATACCCGCTGACTGTGAATGCGAACGTGCGGCCGAGGCCGAAGAGGGCGCTGAACATTGAATACTCGGTCGCCGAAGCTCTCGCGACGACCGGACCCTTCTCGTCATCCTGAGCGTCAGCGAAGGATCTCGGCGGCGACGGCCGTCGCATTTTGAGATCCTTCGCTTCGCTCAGGATGACGGGAGCTCCTGCACTTCGGCATTCGAGAGCCGTCCTCGAATCAACGGCACGAGCAGCAGCGCCGGAATCGCGAGCGCCGCGGTCAGCAGGTAATAGCGCGTGAAGCCGAGATCCTTGGCCACATACCCGCTGACCGTGAATGCGAACGTGCGGCCGAGGCCGAAGAGGGCGCTGAACATCGAATACTCGGTCGCGGCGTTGTCGCGGTCGCAGATGGCCATCAGGAACGACAGAAAGGCGGCGGTTCCGAGGCCGCCGCAGAACGTCTCCACGATCGCCGCGCCGTACATGGCCGGGCGTCCTCCTTCGGTCATCGCCACCATTGCGTACGTGAGATTCGACAGCATCTGCACGATGCCGAGCACGAGCAGGCCGCGATAGACGCCGAAGCGCGTCACGAACGCGCCGCCGGCGACCGCACCGGCGATCGTGCAGATCATGCCGAGGGTGATCGTCACGTTGCCTGCTTCGGCCGCGCTGAAGCCGCGCG
Organism: Thermoanaerobaculia bacterium; assembly: GCA_036388835.1. Taxonomy (GTDB): domain Bacteria; phylum Acidobacteriota; class Thermoanaerobaculia; order Gp7-AA8; family Gp7-AA8; genus QHVT01. Next base: position 5,796 of record DASVRB010000630.1, read on the forward strand.
CGCTCCAGTAGGGGCGGATCATCTGCGTCAGCGCGTTGTCGCCGAGGCGGTACAAAAGGATCACCGCGAGCAGCAGCAGCGCCTGCGGCTTGTGCAGCCAGCGCCACAGTCCGCGCAGCGGATTCTCGTGCTGCGTGCGCGTGCCGCTTTCGTTCGAGACCGTGAACGCGACCAGCGCCAGCACCACGAGCGGCACCGCCGCGGCGATGAAGAACGCGCTGCGCCAGCCGACGCGGTCGGCGAGGATGGCCACGCCGCCGCCGGCCACGATCATCGCGCAGCGATAGGCGGCCACGCGTGCGGAGTTCACCGTGCCGAGGCGCTCGCGGGGAGTGATGCGGATCGCCAGCGCGTCGATAGCGATGTCCTGCGTGGCCGAAGCGACCGCCAGCACGATCAGCACCGCCGCGAAGGCGCCGCTCGCCACCGGCGCGACGCCGAGCGCCGCGAGCATCATCGAAAGGACGATCAGCGTGCCGAAGATCCAGGTGCGGTAACTGCCGACCGCGTCGACGAGGGGCGCCCAGAAGAACTTGAACGTCCACGCCAGCCCCACGCCTCCGGCCAGGCCGATGGTGGCGAGATCGACGTTGGAGAAGGAGAGGTAGAGGTTGACCGTCTCGTTGACGATCCCGAACGGAAACCCTTGAGAGAAATAGAGGATGGCGGCGAGCGCGGGAATGGGGATACGCGAGTTATTTGCAGTCAATCGGCCCGATCCTTGCTCCCTGATTGTACGAAGGAGAACTGAAATGCGAAGAGCTACTTTCGTCCTCACGACGCTGCTTCTGACCGCCTGCGGATCGATGGGCGGTGACGGCGGCGGGTTGGGGAGCATTGGGGACATCATTCTCGGCAGCCCGTCGGCCGAGCAGTCATCGGATGTCCGCGGAACCGTGTCGTCGGTCGACACCGGTGCCCGCCGCATCGACCTCAATGTGACGTACGTGAACAACCTGCGCGACAACAACAACGGCCAGCGCGGGTCGATCTACTACGACAACAACACTCGTGTCGTGTATCAGGACCGCGACTACAACGTCACCGACCTCGAGCGCGGCGACGAGATCTCCGTGACCGGCGTGAACAACAACGGCCAGTACGTGGCGCGTGTGATCACGGTGACGAGGGATGCTTCGTAAGCCACAGTTCCTCGGGTTCCTCGGAGTCCCTCGGGTTCCTCGGAGTTCCTCGGTTTTCCCCCGAGGAACCCGAGGGACTCCGAGGAACCGAGGAACTCTCAGCGATTCGAGTAAACCGTCACCGGAAACGTCAGTCGTCCGATCGGCGTGTTGTAGTGCGCGTTGCCGCGGATTTCGTAGCGGGCGCGTTGGCCGCGGACGACGCCAACCAGTTCATCCCAGAGGGAGCGGACGTTCTGATAGCCGATGCGGGTGCGCAGTTGCACGTCGCCGCGGCCGTTCGCCGGGATGTTGATGTTCTGCTGGCTGACTGACTCGAGGACGCGCGAGTTGTTGATCAGGAGATTGAAATCGAGCTCGTCGAGGCGGAGGCCGACCCCGTTCGGATTGTCCACTTCGATGGCGAAATCGATATCGATGGAGGACGCGGAAAGAGGAAGCGCGATGTCGATGCTCGGCCGGATGTCGCGGATGCTGTAGCGCGGATTCTCGATGTTCAGCGCGCTCTTCACCGCGGCGCATCCCGAGAAGAGAAGGGCCGCACCGGCGGCGACGCTGATACAGGCCAGGAGACTGCCGAGAGCCAGTGTGCGTTTCATGACGGCGGCCGGTTCTGCAAAGGCCGTGTCAAAACATCGGCTAGAATCCCCGTGGTCCACCCGTTGCACCCCCGGGATGCCGGGAAAACGCCACACCCCGAGGAGACACGCGAGTGCCGACGACCGCGATTGTTGCGGCTTACAACGAGGAGAAGACGATCGCTGCCGTCCTCCGCGCTCTCACCAGCAGCCCGCTGATCGATGAGGTCATCGTCGTCAGCGACGGTTCTGAAGACCGCACAGTCGAGATCGCCCGCACCTTCGATGGCGTCCGCACCGTAGCCCTTCATGACAATCACGGGAAAGGGTTTGCGATGGCAGTCGGCGTCGCGAACGCGTCCAACGACACCCTCTTCTTCTGCGACGGTGACATGTACAACGTCACGGAAGAGCACATCCAGGCTCTGGTGATGCCGGTGTTGCGCAACGAGTGCGACATGAACATCGGCGTGCGCGATCGTGGTGAGGTCGCGAACTTCTTTCACCTCAAGCTCAAATGCGGGCCGGTGCTGTCGGGCATCCGCGTGATGCGCCGGGCCGTGTTCGAGACCGTGCCGCCGCAGTATCAGTCGCACTACAAGATCGAGGCGGCGCTGAACTGCTTCTGTTCGCGGGGCGGATACCGGCAGCAGGAGACCGTGATCCACGGTCTGAGCCACGTCATCAAGGAGTCGAAGATGGGGCTGACCGACGGCCTGCAGGCGCGCTGGCGGATGTCCCGCGAAGTCGTGCTGGCGCTGTTCGATCTGTACGTCTTCGAAACCTGGCGCTGGACCGAACCGGTCGAGCTGCCGATGGCCGAATACGACCTGTTCGAGTAGGCGCTCGCCTGCGGCTCGCGCGGGCGTTAGGCGTTCGGGGTGTTTCGCCTGAACGCCACACGTCCGTCAGGCGCAAAACCCCGAACGCCCAAAGCCCAACGCCCAACGCCCGCGCCGCAGGCGCGCCTCACTGATTCACGTGTTGCGTGATCGTTTTGCGGAACGGCCCGGCCGCGGTCTCGAAATGCGCGGTCGCACGGATGGTGACGGGGGCGCGCGCGTCGATCGATTGCGGGCTTCCGGTGGTGTTCGCTTTTGCCCAGAACTCGAATTCATGGACCGAGTGCGCAGGGATGCGGTGCTGGAAAAAGTACTGCTGGCGCTGCACGACGTACGGACCGCCGGTGCCGCCGGGCGCGAGGAGCAGGCGCCGCAACGTGATCTCTTCCGCGGTGTTGTTCGTGGCGCGGACGCCGTAGCGCACTTCGATCTCTTCGCCGGCGCGCGTCATCGAGCGCGGCGGCTCGAGCTGCACGATCATCAGCGCGGCGCGATTGATCCCGGTGCCCTCCGCGTCGGCGCCGGTGGTTCTTCCTGAGCTGCTGCACGAGAGGGCGGCGAAGCAGGCGGCAATGACGATCAGGTTTCGCATCCCAGCAGTGTAGTGGCGTTCTCATTGCTTGGAGCCGACGCATGCATTCTCACGACACGATCGACCGCATCACGCCGACGCTGGAGCCCGACCAGACCGTGGTGATGCATCAGAACTGGCACCATCTGCTTTTCCTGCACTGGGAAGTGCCGGCGATGGAGCTGCAGCAACTGCTGCCGCCCGGGCTGACGCTCGATACGTTCGAGGGAAAAGCGTACGTCGGCCTCGTGCCGTTCACCGTCACCGGCGCGCGTCCGATCCTGCTGCCGCCGCTGCCATGGATCTCGAACTTTCACGAGGTGAACGTGCGTACGTACGTGCACGTCGGCGGACGCGATCCCGGCGTCTGGTTCTTCAGCCTCGATGCCTCCAGCACGATCGCCGTGAGCGCCGCGCGCGCCGCGTACAAGCTCGCCTATTTCGACGCGACGATCGAAATGACGGTCAGCGACGACACCTCGCCGATCGTGGAGATGCATTCGCAGCGCACCGACGAGCGCGGCACGCTCCCCGCCAACGCGCATCTCCGCTACGCCCCGATCGAAGGCCGGGTCTTCCACGCCCAGCCCGGCACCATCGAGCACTTTCTGATCGAGCGCTACATCCTCTATTCACTCGACGAACAGCGCCAGCTCCACCGCGCCCGCATCCACCATCAGCCCTATCCCATCCAGCGCGCCGCGGTCGATCACCTCGACGAAACCGTGATCTGGGCCGCCGGCATCAAACGCGGCGAACAGCCCTCGATGCGGCATTACGCGCGGGAGGTGAATGTGAAGGTGTATCCGCTGGAGAAGGTGTAGCGCGCGCTGCGGGCGCGGTTTCGCTTCGCGCGGGGTGTCGGGTGTCTGGGGATTCGGACCTGGACGCCACTCGACGTAACTCGCGCCTAAATATCCGCACTCGCGATGCCTGCCGTCCAGGCCTGACACCGCAGACACCCGACACCCGCGCGAAGCGCGTAACCGCGCGCAGCGCGTTTCGGTGCAATACTTCCCCCCAAGAGCATCCGTGTCCGATAAATCCCCATTTCGTCCGGCGGCGACGCGTGTCGACGCGCTGGTTCGTGATACCGAGCGGCGTCTGCGCCGGCAGAACAGCGTGCTGGTGGAGCTGGCGCGGCGGCCGTCGATTCACTCCGGCAATCTCGCCGAGGCGTTGCGCGACATTGCGCAGAGCGCGGCGGAGACACTCGAGGTCGAGCGCGTCGGCGTCTGGTTTTTCACACCTGACCGCCAGGGCATCCGCTGCGTCGATCTGTACGAGCGGACGTCCGGCCTTCACTCCGGCGGCGGCGAGCTCACGGCCATCCGCTATCCGCACTACTTCACGGCGCTCGAGACCGAGCGCGTGATCGCCGCGCACGACGCGCGACTCGATCCGCGCACCAGCGCCTTCACCAACACCTACCTCGGCCCGTTCGGCGTCACTTCGATGCTCGATGCGCCGATCCGCCGCCTCGGCCACATGACCGGCGTGATCTGCTTCGAGCACACCGGCCCGGTGCGCACCTGGACGCTCGAGGAAGAGAACTTCGCGACCTCGCTCGCCGATCTCGTGAGCATGGCCATCGACGCCACCGATCGCCGTCAGGCGCAGGAAGCGTTGCGCCGCCGCGTCGAGTTCGAAGGCCTCGTCGCCAGCATTTCCTCGCGATTCGTCAACGTCGCTGACGAAGAGCTCGACGATGCGATCGTCGAAGTGCTCGCGCAGCTCGGCCGCTTCGTCGGCGCGGAAAGCTGCCACATCCTTCTCATGTCCGAGGATCGGCTCAGCGCGCGGATGACCCACGAATGGGACGCGCCCGGCATCCCGCGCCGCCAGGAAAATTACGGCGAGCTGCCGGTTGCCGCCTTCCCGTGGTGGGTCGATCGGGTGGAGACGCACCTCGGCAACGTCTGCCTCTCCACGCTCGGCGAGCTGCCGCCGGAAGCGGTCAACGAGCGGCGCATTTTCGAGCGGCAGGGCATCCGAAGCGTGCTGTTCGTGCCGATGGTGGTGAAGAAGACGATGATCGGCAGCGTCGGCGCGACCTGCTTCACGCGCGAGGTGCGCTGGAGCGACGAAACGATCTCGCTGCTGCGCATCGCCGGCGAGATTTTCGCCTCGGCGATCGAGCGCAATAACGCGCTCCGCGCGCTGCAGGTGAGCGAGGAGCGCTATCGCCTGATGGCCGAGAACTCGACCGATCTGATCGCCCGCACGACGGCGAAAGGTCTGGTGGTCTACGCCTCGGATGCGGTGCGTCTGCTGGCCGGTTACGAGCCGTCGGAGCTCGTCGGCCGCTCGATCTTCGACTTCGTCCTCGAGGACGATCACCACATCATTCAACGCGCCACCAGCGAGCTGCGCGAGGGGGCGCAGGTCTCGCGCACCTTCAGCTATCGCACGCGGCGCAAGGACGGCTCGTCGGTCTGGTTCGAGACCACCAGCCGCGCGATTCTCGACACGTCAGGAGAGATCACGGAGATCGTGTCGGTCTCGCGCGACATCAGCGAACGACGGCAGGCCGAGGCGCAGATCGAATATCAGGCGTACCACGACGCGCTGACCGGACTGCCGAATCGCCTCCTCTTCCGCGACCGCCTCACCATCGCGCTCGCGCACGCGAAACGGCAGCAGTCGCCGCTCACCGTGATGTTCCTCGACCTCGATCGCTTCAAGTATGTGAACGACACGCTCGGTCACAGCCTCGGCGATGAGTTGCTGCGCGCGGTGGCCACGCGGCTGCGCACCGTGCTGCGCGAGGACGACACGATCGCGCGCATGGGGGGCGACGAGTTCACGATTCTCCTCGGCGATGTGACGGCCGCCGAAGATGCAGCCAAGATCGCGCAGAAGCTGCTCGACACCGTCGCCGAGCCACTGCGCGTCGAAGGGCACGAGCTCTACGTGACCACCAGCATCGGCATCGCCATGTTTCCGGACGACGGCGACAGCGCGGAGTCGCTGCTCAAGAACGCCGACAGCGCGATGTATCGCGCGAAAGAGATCGGGCGGAACTCGTACCAGCTCTGCACGCGCGCGATGAACAGCCGCGCCGCGGAGCGGCTCTCGGTCGAGAACGCATTGCGCCGTGCGGTCGAGCGCGACGAGCTGGTGCTGCACTTCCAGCCGCTCGTGCATCTCGAATCGCGCGAGGTCGCGGGCATGGAGGCGCTGCTGCGATGGAACCGTCCCGGTCACGGCCTCGTCCCGCCGTCCGAATTCATCAGCATCGCTGAAGAGACGCGGATGATCGTGCCGATCGGCGAGTGGGTCCTGCGCCGCGCCTGCATGCAGGCGAAGGAATGGCAGAGATCCACGTATCCGCACCTGCGGATGGCGGTCAATCTCTCGCCGCGGCAGTTCCAGCAGAGCGATTTGTGCGACGTCGTCGCGGCGGCGCTGAAGGAGAGCGGCCTCGCGCCGCGCTACCTCGAGCTCGAGATCACGGAAAGCACCGCCATGCTGAACACCGATCGCACCATTGCCACGCTCGCGGAACTGCGCTCCCTCGGCGTGCGCATCGCCATCGACGACTTCGGCACCGGCCACTCCGCCCTCAGCTACCTGCGCCGCTTTCCCATCGATCGCGTGAAGATCGACCGCGAATTCGTGCACGAAGTCGCCAACAGCCGAAGCAACCGCGCCATCGTCGCCGCCATCGCCGCCATGGCCCACGGCCTCGATCTCGTCGTGACCGCGGAAGGAGTCGAGACCGAGGAGCAGGTCGCCTTCCTCGAACAACAGCGCTGCGAAGAAGTGCAGGGGTTCCTGTTCGGGCGGCCCTCGCCGGCGTAGTTGACCCTCATGTCATCCCGAGCGAAGTCGAGGGACCTGGGCGGGAGGGGCGCGACGCACATGCCTTGCGCGACCCACCCCCCAGGTCCCTCGCTACGCTCGGGATGACATAGGGGAGTCATTCGCGAACCAGACCGAGTGAAAGCGGCGACTGGCGTCGCCGCACTCCAAACCGCGGGCGATGCTGCCGCTGCCGAGCTTCCCGTCGAGGCCAGTTTGGAGTGCGGTGACGCCAGTCACCGCTTTCACTCGCGTCAGCCGCAGCTGGCGCTGCACCGAGCCAAAGCGGCGACTAACGTCGCCGCACTCCAAACTTCATCTCGCCACAATCTTTCCGCGCGTGGGTCACACCGACTTGCAGCGGCGCGCATACACTCGCTGCGCACATGAAACGGATCGCGCTGTCGTTCCTTCTCTTCTTCCTGACCATCCCCACCTTTGCGGCCAGCACTCTGCGGGTCATCAGCGTCGGTCCGGTCGGGGAGACCGCGACGCTGGCGGAGGCGAACGAGATTCGGATCGTCTTCTCCGAGCCGATGGTGGCGGTCGGGAAGATCCCGCAGCCGGTCACCGCGCCGTTTCTGAAAATCGAGCCGGCGGTGAAAGGGACGCTGCGCTGGTCGGGCACGACGACGCTGATCTTCACGCCCGAAAAATCGCTGCCGTACGCGACGGAGTTCGCGGTCACGATCGACAAGACTGCGAAAGCGGTCAGCGGCAACACGCTCGATCAGCCGTATCGCTGGACGTTCACCACGCCGACCATCCGCCTCATGCGCACCGACTGGTATCGCCGTGCGAACGGCGCGGTGGTGATCGGCCTCTGGTTCAACCAGCCGGTCGATTCGAAAGTGCTCGCCGCGCACATCAAGCTGCGCACGCAGTCGCACGAGCTCGAACTGCCGCCGGTGCCGAAAGACGGCGAAGCGAAAGTGGCGAAAGCGCGCGCCGCCGCGGCCGCGGACGCACAGCCGATCCTCGGGTTCGTGGCCACGGAGTGGAACAAGGAGCGTTTCGTTCCCGGCAAGGAGCTGGTGGTGCTCGAGACCAAGCCCGGCATCCCGCCCGACACCTGGCTCGAAGTGCTGCTGGACGAAAAACTGGCCGAGTCGCCGCGACACGCACGCAGCGGAGAAGTGCAGACCTTCACGATCGAGCTCGAGCCGACGTTCTTCGTCAACGGCGTCGAATGCGTCAAAGAGTGCGATCCCGAGTCGCGCAACGCCGTGAACTTCCGCACCGGCACCGGCGTGAAGTTCGAAGAAGCGCGCCGCGCCATCACTCTCACCGACATCACCGATCCGGCGAAAGAGGTGGTGGTCAAGCCGAAGAACGGCAAGAACGACTACGACTATCCGGCGTGGGGCTACGGCCTCGACGAGCTCGGATACAGCATCGCGCCGGGCCATCGTTACCGCGTGCGCGTCGATCCGACGCTCACTGCAGACGACGGGCAGAAGCTCGGCTACGCCTTCATCGCCACCATCGACTACTGGCAGAAATCGGCGTTCGTCAGCTTCGGCTCCGGACACGGCGTGTGGGAATCGTCCGGCGGTCCGGTGCTGCCGTTTCACGCGCGCAATTTCAAGAGCGTGAAGCAGTGGCTCTCGCCGCTGGCGATCGACGACCTCATGCCGACCATGCTGCGTCTGCGCGAGTCGGGCTTCAACGTTGCGCCTCCCGGCAAGCCGACCACGCGCACGCTCACGCTCGGCCGCGACAAGATCTCGGCGATCGGTCTCGACCTCAAGCCGGTCATCGGCGAAGACAACATGGGCCTCGCGTGGGCGGCGGTGCAGCCTGGGGAAGCGTTCGCGAAATCGCGCGTCTACGATCCCTCTCCCGTTTCAACGTTGATCCAGGCGACGAACCTCGGCATCAGCGTGAAGGACAGTCCGCGCAACACGCTGATCATGGTCACCCGCCTCGACAACGCGCGACCGGTGGAAGGGGCGAAGGTCACGATCCGCGATCGCGCGAACAAGATCTTCTGGAGCGGCACCACGAACGCGCAGGGGCTGGTCATCGCGCCCAACACCGACCTGCGGCGCAAGAAGCAGGAAGCGAAGGACGAAGACGACGAAGGGTCGTATTCGTGGAGCGCGCTTTACGAGATCCACTTCCTCGTCACCGCGGAGAAAGACGGCGACGTTGCCTATGTCGGCAGCGACTGGAACGAAGGGATCCAGCCGTGGGACTTCAACGTCCAGTACAACGTCAACGAGGCCGATCCGCAGTTGCGCGGCACCGTGTTCGCCGACCGCGGCGTCTACAAGCTCGGCGAGGAAGTGCACTTCAAACTCGTGGCGCGCGCCGACACGCCGGACGGCATGCAGTTGCTCGCGCCGGGCACCAAAGTCGACGTCACGCTGCGCGACGCACACTCGCGCGATCTCGACAAACGCACCGTCACGATCAACGCGTGGAGCAGCGCGGAGTGGACGTTCCGCGTGCCGCAGGAAGCGCCGCTCGGCACGTACAGCGTGCAGGCGAAAACGGCCGGCCAGCGCGGCACCGTCCATGGCGAGATTCTCGTCGCGGCGTATCGCCGTCCCGATTTTCGCGTCGACGCGACGCTGACCTCGAACAGCACGCTCGCCGGCACACCACTGACCGGCCGCATCAACGGCCGCTATCTGTTCGGCGCGCCGATGGCCGGCAAGCAGGTGAAGTGGACGTATTCGAAGGTCGAGCTGACAGACGCGCCGCAGAAGGTCACGGATCGCTGGCCCGCCGATCGTTACGAGTTCCTCGGCCGCGATTGGGAAGAGGAGGCGGCCGGCACGGTCACGATCTCGCAGAACGAGACCACGGTCGATTCGAAAGGCGAGCTCCGTCTGCCACTGGCAACGGATAAAGCGGCGGGCGTACCGCTCGAATACCGGCTCGAAGGCGTCGTCACCGACCTCACGCGCCAGCAGATCGCGGGGCGCACGTCCACGCGCATCGATCCGGCGCCGTGGTACATCGGCCTGCGCCGCCCGCCGTATTTCGCGAATGCCGGAAATGGCATCGACACCGAAGTCATCGCGGCCGGACTCGATGGTCTCGCCGTCGCCGGCGTGAACGTGACGGTCACGCTCAATCGCATTCAGTGGACCAGCGTCAGGCAAGCCGAGGGGCAGGGCTTCTACGATTGGGAAAGCGAGCGGAAAGAAATCGCGGCCGGCGAGTGGAACGTCGTCACCCAAACGCAGCCGGTGCCGCTGCACATCCCGATCGCCGAGGGCGGCGAGTACGTGCTCGTCGCGCGCGCGGACGATGGTGAGGGACGCTCGACCACCACACGCAGTTGGTTTTACGCGGTTGGCCGCGGCTACACCGCGTGGGCGCGTGAAGATCACAACCGCATCGAGCTCGTGCCCGAGAAGAAGACCTATCGCCCCGGCGAGGCCGCGCGAATCATGATCAAGTCGCCGTGGGAAACCGCGACCGCGCTGCTCACCACCGAGCGTGAAGGCGTGCGCACGTGGCAGCCGTTCGAGCTGACGTCGACGCAGCAGACCATCACCGTTCCGATCACCGAAAAAGAAATCCCGAACGTGTTCGTGTCGGTGTTGCTGGTGAAGGGCCGCACGAAAAATGACGCAGGTGTCGACGGCAGTGATCCCGGCAAACCGGCCTATCGCCTCGGATACGTCGAGCTGCAGGTCGAGGACGCGTCGAAGCGCCTCAGCGTCGACGTGAAAGCGAATCGCGACGAGTTCCGTCCGGCCGCGAAAGCGCAGATCCAAGTGAATGTGCGCGATGCAGCGGGCAAAGCATCGCAGTCCGAGGTCACGTTGTGGGCCGTCGATTACGGCGTGCTCTCGCTGACCGGATACTCCACGCCCGACGTCCTCGAATCGATCTACCTCGATAAAGCGCTGCAGGTCGCGAATGCCGAATCGCGGCAGCGCATCGTCAGCCGCCGCGTGCTCACGCCGAAAGGTGCGACGGATGGCGGCGGCGGCGGACGCGATGCCGGTCCCGGTACGCTGCGCAAAGACTTTCGCGTGCTCGCGTTCTGGGTCGGCTCGCTCGTCACCGATGCGAAAGGGCGCGCGCAGACCGAGGTCACGCTGCCGGAGTCGCTGACCACGTATCGGATCATGGCAGTGGCGGGCGACCGGCAGTCGCGCTTCGGCTGGGACGATGCCGAGATTCGCATCAACAAACCGCTCATGCTCACGCCGGCGTGGCCGCGCTTCCTCGCCGTCGGCGACAAGGCGCGCTTCGGCGCCGTCGTGCACAACCAGTTGACGCGTGCGGGCAAGGCGAACGTCACGATCGAATCGCTCGATCCGGCGATCCTGTCAGTGACCGGCAGTCAAACCGTCGAGCTCAAACCTGGCGCGAACAACGAAGTTCGCTTCGACGCGGTCGCGCACGCGGTCGGCGACGCGCGCATTCGCATGCGCGTGCAGATGGGCCGCGAGAACGACGCGTTCGAAGATGTGATCCCGGTGCGCGTGCTCGTTTCACCGGAGACCGTCGCCGCGTATGGTGAGGCGAAACCGACTGCAACCGAGACGCTCGAGCTTCCACAGAACGTGGTGCCCGGCTTCGGCGGACTGCGTGTCGACATGTCGTCGACGGCGATGGTCGGCCTCGCCGAGAGCGGACGCTATCTCGTCGAATATCCGTACGGCTGCGCCGAACAGCGCGCATCGAAATCGCTCGCGCTGATGCTGGCGGCCGATCTCGGAGAAGCGTTCACGCTGCCCGGCCTCGACACCGCGAAAGCAAAACCAGCGGTGCAGGCGAGCCTCACCGAGCTCACGAAGTTCCAGTGCGGCGACGGCGGCTTCTCCTTCTGGCCGGGCGACTGCAACGCGACCTCGCCGTACCTCACGAGCTGGGTCGTGTACGTCCTGCAGCGCGGCGCGAAGCTCGGCTACACCGTCGACAAGACGATGCTCGCGAGTGCGTACACCTATCTCGAAGGACGTCTCTCCGAGCCGCCGCCGGCGAATGAAGGCTGGCGCCCGGCGTACAACGCATGGCAGGCCTTTGTAGTCAAGGTGTTGACCGACGGCGGCCGCAACGCCGACAGTCACTTCAACCGCGTCTACGAGTACCGCAACCGGATGCCGATCTTCGCGACGGCGTTCCTCCTTGATGCGGCGAAGACGCCGAATCAGAAGGCGGAATTGCGCCGGCGGATCATGAACTCGATCTCGCCCGAAGGGGGTCACGCGCACGTCGAAGAGCTGGACGACCCGTATCTGGAGTGGTTCTGGAGCTCGAACGTTCGCTCGACCGCGATCGTCCTCGGCACGCTGGTGCGTGGCGGCGAAGATGAAGAGATGGTCAAGCGCCTCGTGCGCTGGCTGATGCAGCAGCGCAAAGGCGGCCGTTGGGACGACACGCAGGAGAACGCGTGGGCGCTCGATGCGCTGGTCGAGTTCTATCGCCGCTACGAAAGCGAAACGCCCGACTTTGTGGCGACGCTGTCGCTCGGCGGCGCGCAGCTCGCGCAGCAGCCGTTCCGCGGACGTTCGACCGAGGCAAAGTCGCAGCAGTGGTCGATGGCGGAGATCCTCCGCCACGGCACCGCGGCGGCGCCGATGACGTTCACGCGCGAAGGCACCGGCACGCTGTACTACATGCTCCGGCTGCGTTACGCGAACGACGTCATGCAGCAGCAGGCGCTCAATCGCGGCTTCCAGATCGATCGTTCGTACTCGGTCGGAACCGGCTCTGATGCGGCGCGCAGCACGTCGTTCAAAGCGGGCGATCTCATCACCGTCACCCTGCGCATCCGCAACACCAAAGAGCGCCAGTTCGTCGCCGTCACCGATCCGATTCCGGCCGGCACCGAGCCGGTGGAAACGTGGTTCGCCACCACCGCCACCGCGCTCGTCGAAGCGCAGCAGCAGAACGCGACCACGAGCTGGGCATGGTGGGAGCGCGGCGGCTTCGATCACATCGAGCGCCACGACGACCGCGTGAACCTCTTCGCCACGCGCCTGGACGAAGGCGATCACACCTTCACCTACCTCGTCCGCGCCACCACCGCCGGAACGTTCATCGCCGCCCCGACGCATGCGGAGGAGATGTACGAGCCGGAGGTGTTCGGACGGACGGCGACGGCGGTGGTGGAGGTGAAGTGATGCCCTGTCATCCTGAGCGCAGCGAAGGACCCTTC